>CAZKJY010000007.1:0-15292 GCA_964553165.1 uncultured Enterobacteriaceae bacterium | reverse complement strand
TCCGGCGAAATTTTCCCCGCTTCAGGGGTGAAGCGCTGCAGCATAATCGCAGCCTATTACAGGAATATTCGAGGCTGGCGCAGGAGGCGGGCTGTACCTGCTCACAACTGGCCCTGGCCTGGTTGCTGACACGGGGTGATCATGTGATTCCGATTCCAGGGACGACGTCCATCGAGCACATGGAAGAAAATATTGTTGCCGCCGAACTCAGTCTGTCGCCTGAAATCCTGCGGGCACTGGATGCACTGATCAATGAACGCACAGTTGCTGGTGCGCGCTATCCGGATGCTGCCATGGCGGAAATTGATACCGAAAACTTCAGTTAAGCTCAGGCGGCTGTAATAGCGTCGACGCCGCTGGCTCTCCCCAGTAATAAAAGGTCAGCGGGTCTCTGTGCAAACAGGCCGTTTGTCACCACGCCAACAATCTGATTGAGTTCACTTTCCAGTTTGCGGGGATCGGTTATCGACAGGTTAAACACATCGATAATGATATTCCCGTTGTCAGTGACAACGCCTTCCCGATAAACCGGATCACCACCCAGTTTAACGATTTCCCGCCCAACATGACTGCGAGCCATGGGGATAACTTCTACCGGCAGTGGAAACTGTCCGAGCACATCCACGAATTTGCTCTCATCAGCGATACAGATAAATTGCCTTGCAACCGCCGCGATAATTTTTTCACGGGTGAGGGCGGCGCCACCCCCCTTGATCAGTTGGAGGTATCGATTAGCCTCATCGGCACCGTCGACATAGACAGTGACTTCATCAACACTGTTGAGATCAAACACCGGAATCCCATGTGACTGCAGACGCCGTTTTGTTTCTTCCGAACTGGCAACAGTGGCATTGATCTGGCCGCTGATGCTGCCCAGGCATTCGATAAACAGATTGGCAGTGGATCCCGTCCCCACACCGAGGACGCAATCATCATCCAGCAAACGCTGGACACGTTCAAACGCTGCTTCTGCAACCGCTTTCTTTAATTCATCCTGAGTCATAAGCTGGCCTGCTTTTTGAATGTAAGGGGATTGGGTGATGCCAGCCGAAAGTCTAACGGACTTGCGCCAGTCTGGCGAGCATCACTAGCAGGTATTGAGGTAAAAATAATGCTTGCTGACATTATAAAACCTACTATAATTCAGAAAGTTACATAAGTTATCTTATATCAATTCAAGATTTCGGATGTAACTTCAACTTTTACTGGTGAAATCAAGGGCCAACAATGAGTAAAAAACCGGATATTCTTGTCATCCTGATGGTCATTTTTGGTGCAGGAATATTAATCAGTGGTGTTGCTCAGAGTGCTTTACTGTAAGCAAAGCAACCCCTGTAGAAACTGATCAGGACCTGGCAAAGTAGACAGACTGATCAGTAACAATCCGATCCAGTGGGACGTCCCAGTCGGCACGTTCAAGATGCGCTACCCTCTGACATTCATGCGCCAGGCCGATCAGTAACGGTTTCCCGGCCAATCCCGATGCCTTGAATGCAGACAGTGTCCTGTCGTAATAACCTTTACCCATGCCCAACCGGGTTCCCTGCAGGTCAAAGGCTACCAGCGGCAGAAAAATGATATCCAGCTGCGCTGGGGGAACCAAGTTGGCTGTATTAAAAGCCGGTTCCTCAATGCCATAGCGATTGGACTGCAAGACAGCGCCAGTCCTGCATTCGACAAAATGTAACTCGGGAAGCACAGCATCAAGCACAGGCAGACAGCAGGTTTTACCCTGTTCAAAGGCATGTGAAAGGATGTTCAGCGGGCTGATTTCGCCATCAAAGGGCAGATAGAATGCCACGGTGTCAGCAGCCTGGTAGTCCGGGTCTGCCAGCAGGTTTGAACACAGTTGTTCAGCAGCGACTTCCTGCTGCTTCTGGGAGAGTGCCTGGCGACGCTGACGCAGCTCTTTTCGAATCAATGCATGCTCACTATCAGTTTTTTTACTGTCAGGCATGGTATTAACAGGGATTACCAGGGTAGGTGCTTGAGGGGGTGAGACTCTCCGGAATACCGCTACCAAATGAGTCCTGAACCCAGAAGTTCAGGTGGTGGCTAGTCCGGTATATCAGGCTTTCCGTCTTGCGGACTTGCACAACAATACCATTGGGCCAAGCCTCCGGTTTGATGATATCGGCTCAGGGACAATATTGGTTAGCCAATATTCCAGGGAGCTTGTCCATATTATAGACCATTCGTCAGGACGCGAAAGGGGTAAAAGCTAAATTTCGTACTGGCGGGAATTTTGCAGGGCGTTTTCGATTTTCTTTTCCAGATGATTCAGAAAATCCTGGGCACTGGATTTTGAATCACTGGCTTTCATGGAATTCTGGATCAGCTCATGACTGATATTGAGTGCTGTCATGACGGCGATTTTTTCAAAGCCCAGTGTCGAACCATGCTTTTTAACCTGTTCCATTTGCTTGCTGAGGTAAGCAGCAGCCTGTCGCAGGGCGTCTTCTTCTTCAGGTTTACAGGCTATCTGGTAATCTCTGCCCAGAATCTTGATGGTGATGCTGTTCTTGTCTGCCATGAATTAACCGCTCTGTTCGAGGGTTTTCAGGCGGCGCAGGACTTTTTCGAGTCGCACCCGGGCTAGCTGATTCTTATCCAGTAAGGTTTTACGTTCGCTTTTGAGAGTACTGGTCTGGTCACGTAATGCCTGATTTTCTGCCTTCATATCGGCACATAGCTGAATCAGTTCATCAACTTTTTCTTCGAGACCACTGTAACTGGAATTGCTCATAGCTGTTGCTCATTGCTTACAGGCAGATAACTATAAAGCGCACTTTCAACAGGGTCAATAATCTTTTAGGCAAAAAAAGGCTGTTTAATCAGGCCCTTGGTAAAAAAAGTTAAGCTTAAACACGAATATTTTTCAGTAAAGAGGTAAGATTGGCGGGGTAACACTAAAAAATAAAAATAAAAACTAAGGAGTACTGGTGTGACGCCTGATTTTGAGAAAGTGACAACCCTGCTGTCCAACAACCATATCTATAATTCAGCTTCGGAATTGCATGGCATAATTTGTGGTTACCTCTGTGCCGGAGGTGCAAGAAATGAATACATTCTGATCTGGCATCTTCTGGGGCAGGAAGGCAAAGCCAATAAAACCATGACTGATTTAATTGAGCGGATGTCCCAGCAGATCTATGAACAACTGGACAGTCCGGATTTTGCATTCAGGATGCTCCTGCCCAATGATGATGAAGAGCTTGGAATCAGGATCAGAGCACTGGGTAACTGGTGTGAAGGCTTCATCAGTGGCTTTGGTGGCGCCTACGCCAAGGGGGATACTTCCCTCCGGGACGAAACACGCGAAGTTCTCCATGATTTCACAGCCATTGCCGATATTGATGAACGCTCAGAAGATGGCACAGAAAAAGATGAAAATGATTTTATGGAAATCGTAGAATACGTTCGGGTGGCCGTGTGTACGGTGTTTGCACAGGGCAAGCATCCACAGGAAACCGGGACCAACACTAATACACAGAAGGAAAGTTTGCATTAAGCCTGTATGCCATTAGAGATTAAAGAATTTAAGAAGCGGCGCCGTGATTTGATGGCGCAGATGGAGCCCAACAGCATTGCGGTACTGGCAGCAGCAAAACCGGTACTGAGAAATGGGGATGCTGACTACCGTTATCGCCAGAACAGTGATTTTTATTATCTCACCGGCTTTGCTGAGGCCAGTGCCGTGCTGGTACTGATCCCTGGCAGGGCTCAGGGAGAATCGCTGCTTTTCTGTCAGGAAAAGGACGAACTGAAGGAACTCTGGAACGGTAAATTGCTGGGGCCGGAGGCTGCGATTGAGGCGCTCGGTATTGATGACAGTTTTCCGGTGTCCGATATTGACGATATCCTGCCGGGTCTGATCGAGGGACGTGACCGTGTTTACTCGCCCATGGGAAAAGATGAACACTTTGATCATCAACTCATGGAGTGGGTCAAAGTCATCAGAAGCAAGGTTCGAAGTGGCGCCCACCCCCCAGGTGAATTTTTGATGCTGGACCATTTGCTGCATGAAATGCGGCTGATCAAATCAAAGTCTGAGCTCAAACTCATGAAGCAGTCCGCCCAGATTGCGGTTACTGCACACAAGCGTGCCATGCAGACCTGTCGTCCAGGCATCCACGAATATGAACTGGAAGCCGATTATCACTATGAGTTCACCCGTGCCGGCTGTCTGGCACCTGCCTACAATGCCATTGTGGCTGGAGGTGCCAATGCCTGTATTCTGCATTACACGGAAAATAATCAGGCACTCAGGGATGGTGAACTGGTACTGATCGATGCAGGCTGTGAATACGAATATTACGCTTCGGATATCACCCGCACCTTTCCGGTAAACGGCCGTTTCTCACCGGAACAGAAGGCACTCTACGATGTGGTTCTTGAAGCTCAATTGGAAGCCATTAAAGTGATTAAACCTGGCGCCCATTGGGACGACAGCCACAACAAAACGGTGGAAGTCATTACCAGAGGTCTGGTCAAACTTGGATTGCTGAAAGGCAAGGTCAAGGATCTGATCGCTCAGGGAGCCTACCGAGATTTTTATATGCATCGGGCAGGGCACTGGCTGGGTATGGATGTGCACGATGTTGGGGATTATAAAATTGATGACAAATGGCGGGTTCTGGAACCGGGGATGGTGATGACGGTTGAACCGGGAATTTACGTCAGCGAAAAAAACAAGAAAGTCGAGAAACGGTGGCGCGGTATTGGTATACGCATCGAGGATGATGTGGCGGTGACCAGCAAAGGCTGTGAGGTTCTGAGTAAGGGCCTGCCAAAGACTACCGCGGAAATCGAAGCGTTTATGGCCTCGTGACATGTCCGCAGCGATCCGGCATCAGCATTATGATGTTGTCATTATTGGCGGCGGTATGGTGGGGCTTTGCCTGGCCGCCATACTGGAGCAGAAACTGCACCAGACTGCGGCCAGAATTCTCCTGCTGGAATCCAGCAGACTGCAATCCGGAAAAGCCCAGCAGCCCGGGTTTGATGCCCGCTCTACAGTCCTGTCTTACGGCACTATCCGCATTCTGAAACAGTTCAAACTCTGGCAGCCGCTGGAAAATTATGCCTGCGCCATTACCCGGATTCATGTCTCTGATCAGGGCCAGTTCGGCCAGTCCCGGATTGATGCAGAGTCAGAGCAAGTGCCGGCTTTGGGCTATGTACTGGAGAATCAGGATATCGGACAGGGATTGAATGCCGTGGTTCTTCAAAGCTCCACCATTGAAAGCTGCAGCCCGGTACAGGTCAGAGCAATTCACCATGAACAGGATCAGGCAAGGCTGGACTGTGAATCTGAATCAGGAAAATTTTCGGTTTCAGCGTCGCTTGTGGTCCTGGCTGAAGGAGGTCGTTCAGGCCTGAGTGAAAGCCTGGGCATTACGCGGGAACACAGCAGTTATGGACAGTCCGGCATCATCGCCAATATTGCCTTCAGTGAAGCCCATCAGGGCAGGGCCTTTGAGCGCTTTACCCGACACGGACCGCTGGCAGTATTACCCTTGAAGAATTTTGATCAGCAGCATCGCGGTGCTCTGATCTGGACACAGAATACCGAAACAGTTGAAGCGGTGATGGCGTTACCGGATGAAGCTTTTCTGCGCAGACTTCAACATGAATTCGGCCAGCGGCTGGGTCAGTTCACACGCGTTGGCGAACGCGTGTGCTACCCCTTCAGTCTGCAGAAGGCCACGGAACAGATACGGCATAACCTGGTATTACTCGGTAATTCCGCGCACACCCTGCACCCTGTAGCCGGGCAGGGATTCAATCTGGCTCTGAGAGATACCCTGTGCCTGGCAGAAAATATCAGTGAATCCATGAAACAGGGCGATAATCCCGGGGCCTATGCCAGACTAGAGGGCTATCTGAGGGCAGTGGAAGCTGATCAGCAGTCGACCATCACCTTCAGCCATTACCTGACCCGGCTGTTTTCAAGCGAAAACAGACTGCTCTCCCACAGTCGACAACTGGCCTTGCTGGGGCTGGATTTGCTGCCCCCTGCAAAACGCCTGTTGAGTATGCAGGCCATGGGCCTGGGTAATGTTGCTGCCGAGTCAGGGTTAAGATAGCGGTGGTGGATCAACTCACTGACGTTCTGTACAAACTGGAACTCGGCCTGCTGCATGAAGCATTTACAGACAGACATGAAAAACTGCTTGCCCCAGGCCTGAAAGAAATCAACGCCATGGGTGAGGTCCATACCCGTGAATCCATCATTGCCTGGCTGAAAGCAAAACCAGCAGAAGCCAGGTGGCAAATCCGGGATTTTGAATTACTCTCTCTCAGCCCTGGTCTGGCCTTGTGTACCTATCAGGCCAAACAGATGGCGCCACAGGTCTCGACCTCAGGAGGCAGCAGGCACAGCTCGCTGTGGAAAAAGGATTCGACAGCAGGCTGGCAGATGGTGTTTCACCAGACCAGCAAAATTGCAAAGAGCGGGAATCCCTAGCCGCCAAAAATGGCTTTAAGGATGTAGAAGAAGATAATTGCCAGGATGGCGCCGGCTGGTAATGTGACCACCCAGGAAATAAAAATTCGCTTAATCACGCCGAAATCCAGTGCTCCCCGTCCTGCCCTTGCCAGCCCAACACCTAGTACAGCGCCAACGAGCGTATGCGTTGTGGATACCGGAATACCAGTCGCAGACGCAATCACAACAGTGGAAGCGGCTGACAGTTCCGCAGAAAAACCCAGGGAAGGTTTCAGGTGCGTGATTTTCTTGCCGATTGTGGCCATCACTTTATGGCCATACATCATCAGGCCGACTACGATTCCCAGCCCACCAAGAAACAGTATCCACAGAGGCATCAGGGATTGCTGTGAAACCTCTCCGGATCGAATGACTGAATTAATGGCAGCCAGAGGACCAACCGCATTAGCAACATCATTTGATCCGTGCGCGAAAGCCATGCTACAGGCAGTGAAGATCATCATGGTGGCAAATACTTTTTCAATCTGACTCAGATGTAACTGATGATCCTCGTCGATATGAGGCTCAACCTTCTGCTGCATGATTGTCCCGAAAGCCATGACGCCGATGCCAATGGCTGCTGAAGCAGCCATTGACTGCCAAAAGGTGAAATCAAGACCAACATTTGTCAGTCCTTTGGTAAAGGTTACCATGGAGATCATGAAACCCACCAAGAACATATAGATAGGAATAAAACGTCTGGCGTTGGTCAAAGGAGATGACGTTTCAAGTATCAGAATACAGACGGAGCGATAGATGACAAATGAAAAGATACCGGCAAGTAATGGAGAACTGACCCAGCTCATAACAATAGTGCCAACCCGGCCCCAGCTAACGGTTTCAAAGCCCAGGCCAACCACAGCAAATCCAACGATGGCGCCGACGATGGAATGCGTGGTAGAGACCGGCCAACCCCGCATGGAAGCTATCAGTAACCAGATGCCAGCGGCCAGCAAAGCTGCGAGCATGCCATAAATAAGTAATTCGGGGGTTTCAGATAGAAGTGCAGGTTCAATTATTCCGCTTCTGATGGTGGAAGTTACCTGTCCCCCCGCCAGGAAGGCGCCGGTAAATTCAAAAATGGCAGCTACCAGAATGGCCTGTTTTATTGTGAGAGCACCGGAACCTACGGAAGTCCCCATTGCATTGGCAACATCATTTGCTCCTATCCCCCAGGCCATAAAAAAACCAAACAGGATGGCAAGAAAAAGTAGGATAGTGCCGTATTCGCCAAGAATATCCATTGAGCCGCCTTTGCCGAATTATAAAAAGTGCTTTATTTACAGATTGAATCTATTGTTGTTTTAAAAAGTATGCACAAGATTAAACTGGATTATACCGTTGAGTTGTGACGAATCTATGACAAATGACACTGATTGTTGACGCTGTTAAGGCAGGGTGATTCACCTGTTATCTATGTGTATTTTTAATCGATATACAATGCTATAGTTTTGTAAGCGCACAATTTTTAGAGGCAATCTGTTTGGGTATCCAACAGTAAATGACGATGAATACAAAAAAAACTCCAGATTGCTTTGCAGAAAAAAATCAGCACAACTTCCCTTAACCAATTCTTAACATCACCATGGTAGCCTTCGCGGTCTGTCAATATATTCAGGAGTGAAGTAGGAAAGTGGCTTCAAAAAAAATTGTCATTATCGAAGATGAACCCGATATCTTGGAAGTCCTTAGCTACAATCTAAAACGTGAAGGGTTTACAGTCCTGGCAACACATGATGGGGACAGCGGTCTGTCCCTGGTGAGAAACGAGAAACCCGACCTCGTTATTTTGGATCTGATGCTGCCAGGAATTGATGGTATTGATATATGCTCCAGCATCAAAAATGATAATGACCTGCTGAATACGCTGGTTATTATGGTCACTGCAAAAGGGGAGGAAAGTGATATCGTTCTTGGGTTGGGAGTTGGCGCTGATGATTATGTATCAAAACCGTTCAGCCCAAGAGAGTTGGTAGCTCGTGTAAAAGCGGTGTTAAGACGCGGAACACTGCTTGAAGCCAACAGCGAAAAAGAAAAAATAGAATGTGGTGATCTGACCATAGATACCGGAAAACACAGGGTTCTTGTAAATAACAGGGAAATTAAACTGACAGCAACAGAATTTCGTATTCTTTATTATCTGGCGAGCCATCCTGGCAGGGTCTTTTCGCGAGAGCAGTTGTTGGACAAAGCGTTGGGTGACTCAACAGTGGTAGTTGACCGGAATATAGATGTTCATATTCGAGGCATCCGAAAAAAGCTGGAGATTCAACCTCCGGTAATAGAAACTATTCGCGGAGTTGGCTACCGTTTTAAAGATATTAACTAATGAGATTTAACCCCTCATTTTTCTGGAGAATTCTCCTTGTCTACACAGCAATACTGACTGCCTGTGTCGGGCTGTTGATATTTCTCTTTGCCGGCCAACAACGAAACGAAATAGAAAACCAATCTGTCGAGACATTGCAGCTACAGGGTGAGCTGGTGGCAATGCAGGCAAGCCCCTATCTTCAGTCTGCAGACCAGAACGGTCTGACTGCTTTAAGCACTGAGTTTGCGCGTCTGAGCGGTAACAGGCTGACGATTGTCAATCCGCAGGGGATCGTACTTGCAGATACCCATGAAAACCCGGCAAGAATGGTTAATCATCTGCAACGACCTGAAATTCAAAATGCCATCAATAGCGGTCGTGGTCAGGTTCTCCGGTTTAGTCAGACTGTGGGCGAAGACCTTATCTATTTTGCACTTCCAATCTATGACAGAGGAGTCCTGATAGGCATTATCCGGGTTGCTGCCTTTATGGAAGTCATTAATGACCTTGTCAGTGAAGCATTCGGTACTTTGCTGGAGAAGGGAGTGCTGGTCTATATCGCTGGTCTGTGTCTGCTTGGGGTTACGGCGTTTCTGCAATCAAAATCAGCAGAAAATCTTGCCCTGATCGCAACGGATATATCAGGCGGAAACTTCAAGGGCAGGGTGCCTGAGAAGAACGCACTGGGGCTGCGTAAAATCGCCGAGGTGATTAATCAGCTCGCGCGGAATTCTGCAGCTAATCTATCGGATATTACAGCTGACAGAAATCGCCTGGCGACAATCTTTGCGGGTATGGTGGAAGGTGTGATTGACGTGGATCAGAATCAGAAAATTCTGCACATCAATGATGCTGCTGCAAAACTGCTTGGAGTCAATGCACTGGAAAGTACAGGCAAAGCTGTCTGGCAGGAAGTACGCCAGAATGAGATTACCCAGGCACTGGATGAGGCCATCAGAACCAGGGCGGTCGTTAAAACACAGATAAAGCTGATTTTTCCGGGAGTAAAAAATGACGATGAATCAGTCGTTGATATTTATGCAGCTTCCTTGAGTGATGATGCGGGAAAGCAAATTGGTGCGGTTGTTGTCCTGCACGATATCAGTGAGCTGAAGAGTCTGGAGCGTATTCGTACAGATTTTGTTGCAAATGCTTCACATGAACTTAAAACGCCAATAACTGCCATTCGGGGGCTGTCTGAAAGTGTCATCGATGATGAATCAATGGACAAGGAGACCATGTTGCACTTTATGAATCGCATCCATTCCCAAAGTATCCGGCTTTCACAGCTGGTTGGGGATCTGATGGCCCTCTCGCGACTTGAAGTGGATTTTGAAGAAAAGCAGTTCACGACCATTAATATGAATCTGTTGATAAAGAATTGTATCAAACAGGCTGAGGCCGCTATTGAGCAGAAAAATCAGAAACTGGAGGTCAATATCACCGAGGAAAATGTCTATGTCACCGGAGACAGGCAAAATCTTAGCCAGCTAATTGATAACCTGATTGATAATGCCATCAAATATACACCCGAAAATGGGCAGGTTAGTGTCAATCTGAGCATCGAAAACAAGGCGACGATGCTTGTCGAAGTCAGAGATACTGGCATTGGTATCAGTCCACAATATCAGCAACGAATCTTTGAGCGCTTTTACCGGGTCGATAAGGCAAGGTCGCGAAGCCTGGGAGGCACTGGCCTGGGTCTTTCCATCGTGAAAAACATCGCTGAGAAGCATGCCGGGAGTATCGAACTTAAAAGCCAGCCAGGCAGAGGTTCGACATTCAGTTATCGCATGTCACTGGCCGGGAGTGCTGAACTGGGCACCTTGCCAGATACTCCGTAATCCGCTCAAGTCGAATTGACTCCCAGCCGGGTTCTACCCGCTTCCACCCCATGGGCAGACCCACGGACCCACGGACCCACGGACCCACAATTCAGCTTTATGGTTTCTTTACCTTTTCTTTAAACATTAATGTCATCTTAATAAATTCTTAACATTTCTCTGGAAGAATGCCGCCGTTATTTCATTTCTTAACCAAAAACTGCCGGTATCTTTACATTATGAAGCGAAATATTAAGATTGCGTGCCTCATTTTTGCTGCGACTTTGACCCAATTGACGAGCGTTGCGAAAGCAGCGGACAAGGATCTGCTGGATATCCTGCTTCAAAACAATGTCATTACGGAAGAACAATACAATAGCCTGATCGGACAGGAATCCATCAGCAGTGAAGATATCCTGGGTCAGCCACAGGTGGCAGATGAAGAAGCAAGGGAAGAAACTAGGATAGAAGAACTTGTAGCTGCTGAAGTCTCTGAACAGCTTGAAAGTGACTTTCCCGTCACTGCCAGCCGCTCCAGCAGTGGTTTTCGACTAGAGACCCGGGATGGTAACTGGCAGACAAACCTGCAATGGCGAGCCCAGATGCGCCTTTCTACTCCTTTCCGCTCGGATCCCAGACAGCTTTCCAGTTTCAATGAAGATGACCAGACCAATTTTGAGGCGCGTCGTTTGCGTATGAAGATTGGTGGTCATGGTCTGCAGCCCTGGATCCAATACTATTTTGAAGTAGACCTGCAGCCTTCACGGGAAGTTGATGACAGCAGTGCATCCTCCAGTGCCAGGGTGATTGACTATCGCATAGACCTGGCCAAGTGGGACTGGGGTGGCATACGCATCGGCCAGTGGAAGATTGATCTTAATCGTGAGCGAGTAGACTCTTCTGGTCGACAACAGTTTGTCGAACGCTCTATCGCTAACAGGGTGTTCAATATGGACCGTCAACTGGGTGTGCAAGTAAGAGGTCAATTGTTCGAGGGTACTGCTGCCGATATGCGTTACTGGGCCGGCGTTTTCAATGGAGAAGGGCGCTCGGTCAATAATCCGGACAATGACTTGATGTATATGGCCAGGCTGCAATGGAACTTTATGGGTAGGGATCTTGCCTGGCGACAAACTGATGTTGAATATACTGAAGATCCTACCGGCAGTCTGGCGATTGCAGGCTTCACCAATACTGGTAGCTGCACACGCTGGTCTTCATCAGGCTGTGGTAATCTGGATGGTTTCGATTCACCTGCTTCAGCGATGCCAGGCCAATTTGATATTGACCAGGTTGTTGAAGAGTTTGCCTTCAAGTACCGTGGCTTTTCAGCACAGCAGGAGTTCCACAGAAAAATTATCAAAGACAACTCTGATAACAGCAGGCATGAACTTACCGGGGGCTATGCCCAGGCTGGCTATTTCTTCCATCACCTGTTTCCCTCAGTACCCGAGGAGCTTGAACTGGCCATGCGCTATGCCTATGTAAACGAACCCAATGCGGTTAATCGTGCGTTTGAAAACGAACGCAGGGAATTAACATTGGGCGCCAACTGGTTCATCAATGGTCATGACAGCAAAATTACGATGGATTATTCCCATTTGAGTGTTGATGACGGACTCATGCTGATGGAAGAATCAGATGACCGGATGCGGATACAGTGGGATGTTCAATTTTAATAAATAGAAACTTCATGATGGTGGCATTTCGCAGGTCTTTATATGTTCTTAACAAAGCTCTGGAAGAATTCACCCCATTTTGAATTTTGCTGTTCCGATTTAATTAATTACCTTTTTACCTTTGCTGGGAGTAATCAATGAATTCATCTGAAAGGTCTTTCACCTTTAATAAAGCGCTGTTGCTTTTGGCAATCCTTTCGGGGCTGGCTGCCTGTTCCGGAGAGGAGCAGGGAAGCATGATGTCGGAACGACTCAGTGGCGAAGTCCGTCTGGATGGCTCCAGTACTGTGTTCCCGGTCAGTGAAGCAGTAGCAGAGGAGTTTCTGGCGGTAGAGCCCAGGGTGAGAGTCACTGTTGGTGTTTCTGGAACCGGTGGGGGATTTCAGAAATTTGCGACCGGTGAAATTGATATCAGCAATGCCTCAAGATCAATCCGCCAGTCCGAAATTGAAGCCGCACAGGCTAACGGCATTGACTTTCTGGAAATTCCGGTCGCTTTTGATGGTTTGTCGGTTGTTGTGAATAAGGACAATGACTGGGTTGATTACCTGAGCGTTGAGGAACTGAATGCTATCTGGGAGCCAGGTAGCCAGGTAGATTCCTGGAATGATATCAGGGGAGAATGGCCAGACCAGCCACTGCGACTCTATGGTCCCGGTACCGATTCAGGAACCTTTGATTATTTCACTGAAGTCATCAATGGTGATTCAGGAGCTTCACGGCCTGACTATACTGCCAGTGAAGATGATAATGTTCTGGTCCAGGGTGTTAGTGGCGATATTAACTCACTGGGCTTCTTTGGATATGCTTACTACATTGCCAATTCAGATAACCTCAAGCTGGTTCCTATCGATGGTGGTTCGGGTCCGGTGAGTCCCAGCGAGCAGACCATCAATGATGGTACCTACAGCCCGCTCTCGCGGCCCATTTTTATTTACCTCAGCAAACCCAGTGCGACAAGGCCTGAAGTCAGGGCATTTGTTGAATTCTATCTTGATCAGGCTTCGGCTCTTTCAGCAGAAGTTGGCTATGTGGCACTGCCCGAAGCCAACTATCAGGAATCCAGGGACCGGTTCGCCAGTTTCTGACGCCTGAAACCTGCCGGAATAATTGTGGATGCAAGTGGCGTCGGAACAATTATTCCGGCAACAAACTTTCATGTTAGAATCGCCTCCGAAATTCAGTAGAGACAGAGACCCCTGAATAATGCCCAAAGAAGCCTCTGCTTCAATCAAGAAATCTCGTAGGCTTTTAGGCGAATCCTGCATTATTTCATGGCTTGCGGCCTGTACAGCGATATCACTTGTCACGACAGCCGCGATCATTTTTTTGCTGCTGAAAGAATCTTTCGTTTTTTTTGAAAACGTCAATCCCGCTGAATTTTTCTTTGGCACCAGTTGGGTGCCCATCCTGCAACCCAGTTCCTTTGGCGTGCTTCCGCTATTATGGGGAACGCTTCAGGTCACCATTGGCGCAGCCATAATCTCCATCCCGTTGGGTCTGGCCTGTGCCATTTACATGAGCGAATATGCCTCGCCAAAGCTGCGATCCTTCATCAAGCCCATACTGGAATTGCTGGCAGGTATTCCCACGGTAGTTTACGGGTATTTTGCCCTGACTTTCGTGACCCCGGCCTTACGCTATTTCTTCCCGGAAATTCAGGTTTTTAACGCCCTGAGTGCAGCTATTGTCGTCGGCATCATGATCCTGCCAACCATTGCCACACTGAGTGATAATGCCTTGCGTGCCGTCCCGGATGCCTTGCGGCAGGGGGCATACGCTCTGGGCGCAACATCCTACGAAGTGACCACCAAGGTAGTTGTACCGGCGGGCCTGTCTGGGATTATGGCCTCATTCCTGCTGGCTATTTCCAGGGCAATTGGGGAAACAATGGCCGTTACCATTGCTGCCGGGCAGACTCCAAACCTGACCCTGAGCATGTTCGAGAGTATTCAGACCATGACAGCGTATATCGTTCAGGTGAGCCTGGGTGATACCCCCACTGGTGGCATTGCCTATCAGACCCTGTTTGCCGTTGGCGCTTTGTTGTTTGCCATCACACTGGTAATCAATATTTTTTCACAGTGGATTCTGAGCCGGTTCAGAGAGGTATATGACTGATGTCTCTGATCTCGCAGAAAGAGCAAAAAAAGTTGCTACAACGAAAGCGAAAAGCTGTGTTTTTCTCCAGGGCTTGTGCTTTTATCACCTGGTCTAGTGTCTTGCTTTTGGGTGTGCTGCTTTATCAGGTTTCTGCTGATGGCTTTGCCTGGCTGGACTGGCAGTTTATCAGTAGTTTTCCATCACGCTTCCCCGAAAGAGCGGGTATCAAATCAGCCCTGGTAGGGACTTTCTGGTTAATCAGTCTGGTAGCCGTCATCTCCATTCCGGTTGGTGTCTCTTCTGCACTTTACCTGGAAGAATTTGCCAGGCCCGGCCGCTTGAACAAATTTATTGAAGTAAATATTTCCAATCTTGCCGGCGTACCTTCCATTGTCTACGGCATTCTGGGTCTGGCTATTTTTGTACGCTTTTTTGCGCTTGAAAGATCGCTGCTATCCGGCGCCTTGACCATGAGTCTGTTGATATTGCCAGTGATTATTATTGCCAGCCGGGAAGCGGTAAGAAGTGTTCCATCAAGTATCAGAAATGCTGCCTTTTCCCTGGGTGCTACACGGTGGCAGACGACCTGGCATCATGTTCTGCCTGCTTCATTTCCGGGGATCATGACGGGTGTTATCCTGGCCTTGTCGAGAGCCATTGGCGAAACCGCGCCATTGATAATGATTGGTGCTCTGACCTTTGTGGCCTTTTTACCGGCGGGACCATTGGATTCATTCACGGCCCTGCCGATTCAGATTTATAACTGGGTATCCCGTCCTCAGCAGGAGTTCCACGATCTCGCAGCGGCAGGAATCATTGTGTTACTGGGGGTTCTGTTGATATTGAATGCGTCTGCTATCTATATCCGAAACAAAACGGAAAAAAG
>CAZKJY010000006.1:14215-15882 GCA_964553165.1 uncultured Enterobacteriaceae bacterium | reverse complement strand
AGTAGCTCTCGCCACTGGCCATGGCCGTTCTGCCATCCAGGCTCATGGCCATTTTACAGCGCACATAGGGCAGGCCGGTATTCATCCGCTTGGCAAACCCCGGATTCAGTTCCGCGCACTGTTCCTGCAGTACCGGACCAATCACTTCAATCCCTGCTTCCCGGAGTCTGGCAATGCCTTTTCCTGCGACCTGGGGATTGGGATCAATCATGCCATACACGACTTTGCTGATTCCGGCTTTAATGATTGCATCACAGCAAGGGGGTGTTCTGCCGTGATGTGAGCAGGGTTCAAGGGTGACATATAGTGTGGCGCCCCTGACTGCTTCTTTTGCCTTTTCCAGCGCATCCACTTCCGCATGCACCTGTCCGGCAAAACGGTGCCAGCCTTCAGCAATCAGTTTATTGTTTTTGACCACGATACTGCCAACCAGCGGGTTTGGCTTGCAGCTGTACTCACCTTTGCGGGCAAGGGCAATACAGTGCAACATGTGGTTCTTGTCGGTGTCGCTATTCATGATGACAGTACATTAATGCAGCCAGTCGACTTTCCATCATCCTTTTGCGTACTGGAAAACGGATTGGTCGCTGAGCTTATTCAGTCTTTGGATGATTGCGAAATTTTGTCAATTGCTTCGCGAAACTCATTGAGGTCCTTGAAACTTTTATACACCGAAGCAAAACGGACATAGGCTACTTCATCCAGCTTCTTGAGTTCCTGCATGACTTTTTCCCCAATCAGTTCACTGGACACTTCACGTTCACCTGATGCTCTCAGGGCGTGATTGATATGGGACAGCGCTTCTTCAACCTGATCCATGCTGACCGGCCTTTTTTCCAGCGCCTTGATGATCCCTCTGCGCAGCTTCTCTTCGTCAAACGGCTCTCTTTCTCCATTCTGTTTGATGACCCTGGGCATCAGCAATTCGGCCCCTTCAAAGGTGGTAAAGCGCTCATTGCATGTCAGGCATTCACGGCGTCGTCGGACCTGATTACCTTCGGCAACCAGGCGCGAATCGATCACCTTGGTATCAGTCGCATGACAAAACGGGCAATGCATACTCTCGGGTCCTCTTTCAGGATCCTTTTACAGATCCACTTACAGATCCTCTAGGTATAAACCGGATGACTCCTGCACAGTGTAAGAACTTTTTCCTTCACAGACTTGCTGACATCCTCACTCTCGATATTGTCCAGAATATCGCAGACCAGTCCGGCAATCTCAGCCGCCTGCTCTTCATTGAATCCTCGTCGGGTCAATGCCGGCGACCCCAGTCGAAGTCCACTGGTAACAAAAGGAGAGCGTGGATCGTTGGGAACGGCATTTTTGTTTACCGTGATATTGGCCCGTCCCAGTGCTTCCTCGGCTGCCTTGCCGGTGACTTCACGACCGACCAGACTGAGCAGGAACAGATGGTCATCAGTCCCGCCTGACACAACCTGGTAGCCCCGCTGCTGAACCACTTTCACCATGGCCCTGGCATTTTTAACGACCTGCTGCTGGTACTGCTTGAACTCCTCCGACATCGCTTCCTTGAAGCAGACTGCCTTGGCAGCAATCACGTGCATGAGCGGCCCACCCTGACTTTCCGGGAAAACCGCAAAATTCAGACGTTTATTCAGCTCTTCATCGTCACCCGGTGTCAATATCAGGCCGCCCCTGGGGCC
>CAZKJY010000006.1:0-14205 GCA_964553165.1 uncultured Enterobacteriaceae bacterium | reverse complement strand
GCGAATTGTATCGGGCTGGGATAGACGCCGGCGGCAACCAGGCCAGCCACGTGGGCCATATCGACCATAAAATACGCGCCAATCTTGTCAGCGATACCACGAACCCTTTCCCAGTCCACGATTCTTGAATAGGCCGAAAATCCGGCAATGATCAGTTTGGGCTTGTGCTGCAGGGCCAGCTTTTCCATCTGCTCATAGTCAATTTCGCCGGTTTCGTGATTCAAACCATACTGAACAGCGTTATAGATGCGACCTGAGGAGGACACCGCAGCACCGTGGGTCAGATGACCGCCATCCGCCAGACTCATACCAAGCAGGGTGTCACCCGGCTTCAACAGGGCCAGATACACCGCCGTATTGGCCTGGGAACCTGAATGAGGCTGCACATTGGCATAGCCGGCACCAAACAGGGTTTTGGCTCTTTCGATAGCAAGATTTTCGACGATATCAACATACTCACAGCCACCGTAATAACGTTTACCCGGATAGCCTTCAGCATATTTATTGGTGAGGACAGAGCCCTGGGCTTCAAGCACTCTGGGACTGGCGTAGTTCTCCGAGGCAATTAATTCGAGGTGTTCTTCCTGACGTACTTCTTCACTGGCCATTGCCTGCGCCAGCTCATCGTCAAAACCAGCGATAGTCATATCTTTACTTAACATGTTTCTCCTCTGGAGGTGGGTCTGAATGAGGCTCTGATAAAAAAAGCGCTATTCTACCTTACATTACTGCATGGTAAGAATATTTATGCTCAATTCATTTTACTAACCGTTATTATCAATGCTCTGTCCATCACCAAGTATCTGCTTCAATTTTCATTTTGTCGAACATGGCAGAAATTTTCTAACCTGCTGAAAAAGTTACATTTTGTTACATTTATATAGGCAACTTTTTAGCGTCTAGAGCATATAGTTGTCGGGCAAATTAATCATCCATTGATTCAGGCCTTGTTATGCAGCAAAAAAAAATGCCGATTATCAGCCTCTTGTTACTGCTGCTCTTTTTACAATCGGTAATCTCATTTTTTTCAGATGACTCTATATCTCCAGCCTTCTCTCAGGATTTTAGCTTAAAAGCCACCTATGGGACTGTTAGCCTTAGCTCCGGGTTTACTCCCGACCCTTATACTTTGAGCCTGCAATCCGGCGGTTCGATCAACGCTTCAAGCCTGTCTTCTGGTTGCGGGGGTTTTATCGCCAATGCTCCGGATTTTGAGCTTTCCTACACTGCCGGGTCTCTCGACCTGTATATCAGCGTGATCTCAAGTACTGATACTACATTAGTTATAAATACGCCAAGTGGGAAATGGATATGTGATGACGACAGCGGGGGCAATCTCGACCCCTCCATTAAATTAGAAAATCCAGGCAGTGGCGTTTATGACATCTGGGTTGGAACTTATGCTTCATCCAGTATTAATGACGCAACTTTATATATTTCTGAACTCGGCCAATACGGCAATTGAATCTCAAAACCATTTGCATGGTTTAGACAGTGAGAACTGATTAGTCCACTTGTACCAAAAGTGGGCAATGCCAAACGAGAAAAATCATCGGAGGAGCTCACTCTTACCTGCTTGATTGGTCAGAAAACGATAATCCTTTGATTCTTTTATTGACCCACGAGTTGTGGAAGACAGGCTGATTTTTCAAAGGGGACTCTGTATATACCTGAAAATAGCCGTTTATGAGCCTTGCGGTCTTAAAGATTCAATTTGGTAGCTTTTCTTGGTGCCCCCCCTTATTGATGTGCAGCTTCGTATTTCCCTCCTCTTCTGATTAAAGAATCACTCTTCGGATTTCTAAATCCATAACGTCCTATTAAACCTATGATTATTTTTCATAACCATGCATGGTTTTCAACGATGCCGGGAACACTTGCAGGATATCTTTTAGTTTCAATTGCCATTTTACTTATTACTCAGACTACTGCAGAGGGAGAAACAATTGAAAATCCTCCGTATTCAAGAACCCAATGGCCCCACTGGCTGGATGTAGATGGCGACTGCCAGGACACACGACAGGAAGTATTAATCAGGCAGAGTTTGGTTACAGCCATCTTTGAAAGTGAAGCAAAATGCCGTGTCCTCAGAGGGCTTTGGGCAGACCCATATACTGGCTATATTTTTGTAAAACCCGGTGATCTGGATATAGACCATGTCATTCCACTCGCCTATGCCCATGCTGCAGGCGGATACCTATGGGAACAGGCTGAGAAGGCCATGTTTGCCAACGACCAGATGAACCTTTTTGCAGTAAGCCGTGCAGCGAATCGCCGTAAAGGAGCCCGAGGCCCTTCTGACTTTTTGCCTGTTACTACTTTTCAAAATGAATACATAAGCCTATGGAAAGAACTATCTTTGCTCTATCATCTGAACCTTGAAAGTGAAGATGAAATATTCTTACAAACCCATAGATTGAAAAGTGAGTAGATAGTATTTATGGCAAGCCAATTTGTTTACACCATGAACCGGGTAGGGAAAGTAGTCCCTCCAAAACGTGAAATTCTCAAAGATATTTCCCTGTCCTTTTTCCCGGGCGCAAAAATTGGTGTGCTTGGCCTAAACGGTGCCGGCAAGTCAACCCTGCTGCGCATTATGGCGGGGGTTGAAAAAGACTTTCTGGGCGAGGCACGCCCACAAGCTGAACTCAAGGTAGGCTATCTGCCCCAGGAGCCTGAGCTGGACCCCGGCAAGGATGTCAAAGGCAATGTTGAGGATGGCATCCGTGACATCAAGAATCTGGTCGACGAATTCAACCAGATCAGTGACAGATTCGCCGAACCCATGAGCGATGAAGAGATGAATGCCCTGCTTGAAAGGCAGGGTGAACTCCAGGGACAGATTGACGCCTGCGATGGCTGGGAACTGGAGCGTACCCTCGAAATTGCTGCTGATGCCCTGCGGCTGCCGCCCTGGAATGCCGATGTCACAAAATTATCCGGCGGTGAACGCCGTCGCGTTGCCTTGTGTCGCCTGCTGCTCTCGAAGCCGGATATGCTTTTGCTGGACGAACCCACCAACCATCTGGATGCCGCCTCTGTCGCCTGGCTGGAAAAATTCCTGCAGGACTATCCCGGCACCGTGGTTGCCATCACACACGACCGCTATTTTCTGGACCATGCTGCCGGCTGGATTCTGGAACTCGACCGTGGTTACGGCATTCCCTATGAAGGCAACTACAGCGAATGGCTGGCTGCCAAGGAAAAGCGTCTTGAGGTTGAGGAAAAGCAGCAGGCCTCCATGGCCAAAACCATCAAGGCCGAACTCGAATGGGTCCGCGCCAATCCCAAAGGTCGTCAGGCCAAAAGCAAGGCCCGGTTGGCTCGCTTTGAGGAGCTGTCCTCAAAAGAGTTTCAGAGCCGCAATGAAACGCTTGAGCTCTATATTCCACCAGGCCCGCGACTGGGTGAACTGGTCATTGAGGCGGACCATATCAGCAAGGCCTATGGTGACAAGACACTTATTAATGATCTCAGCCTGAACATTCCCCGTGGCAGCATTGTCGGGATCATCGGCGGCAACGGTGCCGGTAAAACCACTTTCCTGAAGATGCTGATGGGACAGGAGCAGCCGGATTCAGGCAGTATCCGTATTGGAGAGACTGTCGAGATGGCCTATGTGGACCAGAGTCGTGATGAACTCAATCCCGAAAATACTGTCTGGCAGGAAATTTCCGGTGGTCAGGATAATCTGCAGATCGGCTCCTATGAAATTCCTTCACGCGCCTACGTCAGCCGCTTTAACTTCAAGGGCGGTGATCAGCAGAAATTCGTAAAGCAGTTATCGGGTGGGGAACGCAATCGCCTGCATCTGGCCAAATTACTGAAACGTGGTGCCAATGTCCTCCTGCTGGACGAACCCACCAATGATCTGGACGTGGAAACCCTGCGTGCGCTGGAAGAAGGATTACTGGCCTTCCCGGGGACGGTGATTATTGTGTCGCATGACCGCTGGTTTCTGGACCGCATCGCCACCCACATTCTTGCCTTTGAAGGGGACAGTGAAGTAGTGTTTCATGAGGGCAATTATTCCGACTATGAAGCTGACCGCAAAAAACGCAAAGGGGATGAAGAACCTACGCGGATAAAATACAAAAAGCTCGCCTAGTCAGCCTGCCCTGAGAGGGCTTTTTTCAGCTTGTGTAATCGCTGCAGATTATCCTCGGCACTCAAGGCAACTGTTGAGTGCTCGGGGATGGCTTTTGGCTGGTCAAGATCCAGTTCCTCACCGCGCAGGACTGCCTGACAAAACTGGGTGTAATGATAATCAAACAGGGGAAAAACCTGTGACTCGGGGAGATTGGCCAGTTCAAACCAGCCGGTCTGTCTGCCGGCCAGGTAAACTGCCGGATGACTCCAGCGCTGACTGGCTTTTGGTGATGGCAGGCGGCAGGCTTCCAGATAGGCAGTGCGGGAATCCGGCAGCCCAAACAGGGTCGCTGCATTGCGACATATCTCCATCATGCTTGCCACACTGGGCAGGTAATTCTGGGTAAGCACCAGTTCACGGGTCGCTCTGATCAGGACTTCAGCCGGAATATCGGCAAGACAGCTCAGCCAGTATTTTTTGGCCAGATTGACTGCTGCCACATCCGGAAAGGCCTTGTGATACTGATTGTGATAGGCAAGCTCAAACTCGGCGAACATCTGGTTGATGGCATCCACCTGATCCCGGGGTTTATTTTGACGGGCACGGTGTTCTGCCTTTGCCTGGATGGACTCTTTTTCAATCAGATCAAGCCGGGCGACCTGATCTATTTTCTTTACTGCCATGACGGGTATTCCGCTTAATCGGTGCTGCGTAAATTGAATGCTGTCTGGTCTATTACTTCAGGTGTCTGCGACTGGCTCTGGTTCTCAACATAAACAACCACTTTGTTGCGACCGGCCTTCTTGCTTTCATACAAGGCCTCATCGGCTTTTTCCATCAGGGCGCTTGTCTTACTGACCTTGTCCGGATAGCTTGCCACGCCGATACTTACCGTCGTGGTAATTTTTTCGCCGTCGACATCAAAGGAGGTATTTTCGACAGCACTGCGCAGTCGCTCTGCCGTCTCTGCCGCTTTTGCGGCGGGTAACTGTGGCAGCAGGGCCACAAACTCATCTCCACCATAGCGGCAGATGATATCAGAAGTCCGCAGACAGTCACGGATGGTGCTGGCAATGGTTAAAATGAGTTTATCGCCCGCTTTATGCCCGTAGGTATCGTTTACCTTTTTCAGGTTATCGGCATCAATCATCATCACCGACAAGGGCTGTGAATACTGTTCCGCCACTTCAATGGCCTTGCCCAGCATCGGGCTGAATGAACGCTTGTTCAGCAATCCGGTCATCTCATCAGTTTCCGACAGCACTTTAAACATTTCCTTACCATAGTTGACGTCGGCTGCCAGCATCGTAGTGATATAGGCAACCAGCATGAACGGCAGGAAGAAAACCAGAAATTCCGTATATTCGACCAGGGAATATTCCAGTCCGCCACGCGCTGCCATGAAGAAATAGACCAGCGAGATGATCACAATTTCTGCAATGGTGACTGATTTACCCAGGGTGATGGAGCTGGAAATAATCACCAGCAAATACAGATTGAGCAGGGGGCTCTCGACACTGCCTGTGTTCAGCACAACCAGGGTGATGAAGAGAATCATTACCCAGGTTTCCAGCATCAGCTTCCACTTGAAATGGGGCAGATTGAAATTGACGTAATGAAAACCAAGGATGAAGGCCCCAAACAGTTCCATACAGATCAGCAGTGCTGTGGGACTTTCAACCTGCGAATCCGGGGCGATGTAGTAAAGCAGGACCAGTAGCAGCAGCAACCACTCGATTTCAGCGATACTCCTGGCGAATCCCTTCAGCTCGATTTGTTCTACATCGAACTCATCGACCGCTTGCGACTCTTTCTTTTTAAACAACGATTGATCCTCGTTACTGATCAGAGTTCCCTAAATGACGCTTGGCATGGCCTGTTCTTTGTATAATGTCACTCTGCTATATCATCAAGTTAGCTTAGCATAGGCGCCTGCATCGCACTATTGTAGAAATACTTTACTCTCAGGGATAATTATTGTGCAAATATTAAGGAAATCCTACTGCGCGTTGAAAATCCGGCTCCTTAAATCAGGCGGCATGCGTATAGTGACTACAGGATTGAGGAGGGGATAGGCCGACATGGGGCTGACCATAAAATACAAGCTGCTGCTGGCCATTTTATCGGCTCATATTATCGTTTATGCGTCGATGTATACCATTGGCCGGGTGCAGTTCAATCAAGGCTTCATCGATTACATCAGCCGTATCGAAGAGCAGCAGATTCCGACACTGATTGATGGCCTGGAGCGCTGGTATGCCAACCGAAACGGCTGGGATCTGCTGCGTGGCAATGTCAGTCTGTGGAACATCATCATCCGCGACAGTGTGGCGCGTTCACTTGAAACCGGTGAAGTGCTCGAATTAAGGCAGGTTACCAATCAGCGCCTGATTCAGTCTGCCCTGGAAGACAGCAATATCCTGACAAATGATCCCAGCGCGCTTGATGCCTTTCGTCGTCCGCCGCCGCTGGTCGCCAATGACGACTGGTATTTTTCCTCCGAATACAGCCCGGCCAGACCCCATTTGCTGCTGCTGGATGAGAACCGGGAGATCATTTTCGGCGACGAAGAAGCCCTGCCCCTGGCCAACCTGAATCCGATCCGGGTGGATGGCCAGGTAGTAGGTTATCTGGGCGTCACCAGCCGTCAGGAACTGTCCGAGCGGGCCGATCAGCTGTTTGTTCAGTCACAGGGCAGCACCTTCTTCCTCTTTGCTGTTGTGCTGGTGGTGATTTCCACCCTGATAGCCCTGCCGGTTTCCTCCTATCTGGTCAAACCCATTCAGGAACTGGTCGCCGGCACCCGCTTGCTTGCTGCTGGTGATTATTCCCTGCGCCTGCCAGTCCGCGGCTCGGATGAACTCAGCCTGCTTTCCAATGACTTCAACACCCTGGCCAGATCGCTGGATCAGAACCAGACGGTACGCCGTCAGTGGATTGCCGACATTTCTCATGAATTAAGAACCCCCCTGGCCATCCTGCGTGGTGAGCTGGAGGCCGCCCAGGATGGCATCCGCCCCCTGGATCCGGAAAGTGTGAATTCCTGGCACCAGGAAGTGGTCCATCTCAATACCCTGGTGAATGACCTGCATGAGCTATCCATGTCCGACCTCGGGGCCCTGGTCTATGAAAAGGAAAAGGTCAATCTGCTGAATCTGCTGGACCAGTCTCTGGAAATGTTCAATAACCTGATTACAAAACACAGCATCAATGTATCGATGGATGTTTCAACCCTGAAGGACAAGAAGCACATCTATGTGTTTGGCGACCCGCAACGCCTGCGTCAGCTGTTTGACAATCTGCTGCAAAATACCTGTCGCTATACCAATGAGGGCGGACAGCTGAAAATTTCCGTGCGGGAGGAATCTGACTGCGTCATCATCGAGTGGAGTGATTCTGAACCGGGGGTGCACGACAAGGATCTGGACAATCTGTTCACACGTCTGTATCGCATTGAGCCATCCCGCAATCGCAAAAAAGGCGGGTCGGGACTGGGTCTGGCGATCTGCAAGAATATTGTCGATGCCCATGAGGGCACTATCAAGGCTGAACATTCTGCCATGGGCGGTCTGAAGCTGATCATAAAACTCCCCCGCCGTCAGGCGACATGAGCAAAGTATTTGCTCCGGGATAGACGAGGACTTAAACTGACCTGGCTTAATTTTTCAGGACATTACGATGCAGCATATCCTAATCGTTGAAGACGAAGTTAAACTGGCAACTCTGCTAAAAGATTATCTGGAAAGAAACGGATTCAAGACCAGCATGATTCATCATGGCAATGAAGTCATGAGCTGGCTGGATAAAAACCAGCCCGATATGATCCTGCTTGATCTGATGCTGCCAGGCAGGGATGGTATGGATATCTGTAAGGAAATTCGCCGCAATTCACAGGTTCCGGTGATCATGATCACCGCGAAAGTGGAAGAAATTGACCGGCTACTTGGGCTTGAGCTTGGCGCCGATGACTACATCTGCAAACCCTTCAGTCCACGCGAAGTAGTCGCCCGGGTCAAAGCGGTATTACGCCGTAGTGATGGTGGCGAAAAGTTAGAGGACAAAGGTCTCAAACTTGATACCGATACCTACAAAGCCACTATTGACGGCAACGATCTTGACCTGACCGCGGTTGAATTTCAGCTGTTGAAAGTTCTCTCTGATCAGCCAGGCAGAATTTTTTCACGCGCCGTGCTGGTTGATAAAATCTACACGGATGGTCGGGTAGTCAGTGATCGCACCATAGACAGCCATATTAAAAAACTCCGCAAGAAAATAGCCGTCCAGCTTCCCGATGTTGAGCTGATTCATTCCCTCTATGCCGTGGGTTACAAATTTGAGTGGAACTAGTATGACGCCCAAACGACTTAATGTTGTTGGTCTGTTGCTTGGCCTATGTCTGACACTTTTCAGTCTTCAGCTTCATGCACAACAGCAACAGCCTTTCGCCGAATGGCTGCAGGAACTCAGAGCGGAAGCACTCGCGCTGGGGATCCGCGAAAGCATCCTGGACATGGCACTCGCCACCGTGGAAGAACCCATTCCCAGAGTCGTCGAACTGGACCGCAGCCAGCCTGAATTTGTCCAGACCTTTTCCAACTACCTCAACAACCGGCTCAGCCAGGCCCGCATCAACCGGGGCCGCGCCCTGTTGCAGGAACACGAGGAACTGTTCTCCCGTATCTATGAACAATACGGTGTTCAACCCCATTACCTGGTGTCTTTCTGGGCGCTGGAAACCAATTTTGGCGATTTCACCGGCGGCTTTTCGGTGATCAATGCACTGGCGACTCTGGCTTATGATCCCAGACGTTCCGGGTTCTTTCGCAACGAGCTCCTTACCGCGCTGAAAATTCTTGATGAAGGCCATATCACAGTCGATGCCATGACCGGGTCCTGGGCGGGTGCCATGGGCCAGTGTCAGTTCATGCCCTCCACCTTTGACCGTTATGCCATTGATGGTGACGGTGACGGACGAATCGATATCTGGAACAGCCTGCCGGACATTTTTGCTTCAGCCGCAAACTTTTTATCCGAATCCGGCTGGCAGCCTGATGAACGCTGGGGTCGTGAAGTGGTCCTGCCGCCGGGTTTTGACTTTACCCAGACCGGTACCAATGTCCGCAAAACCGTGACGGAATGGAACCGTCTCGGCGTCATGCGCGCCGATGGCAGCCCGCTGGGCAACGCCAGCATACAGGGCTCGATCATCCTGCCCGCCGGCGCACAGGGTCCTGCCTTTATTGCCTACAACAATTTCAGAACCACCATGGTCTGGAACCGCTCCACCTTCTATGCCATTTCAGTTGGTCATCTGGCTGATCTGTTCGTCGGTGGCGATCCGATTCAGCACTGGCCCGAAACCGATGAGCGGGCCCTGAGCCGGGATGAGGTTATCGAGTTGCAGGAATTGCTTGGCATACTTGGCTATGACGTAGGTGATGCCGACGGCATCCTGGGATCACGAACCCGTACAGCAGTGAGAGACTTTCAGGAGAGCAGCGGCATGCCAACCGACGGCTATGCTTCTTACGAGCTTTTGACTACCCTACGAGTTCTCGCTACTTCCGAGTAGAAGCAAGCCTACTGCGCTCACTTTCTCTTCGTTAAAATTTTTATTCGATGCAGTCATTTACAAGCTATGTAAAATCCTGCCCCGAATAAAAATTTTGCCTCGATTAAGTTTCGCTCGCGACGGCTTTAAAGAATGCAGCTTTATTTAGAAGTGTCTTTCTTGAAGGGAGCTTCGCTCTTCATATCCTGCATATTTTTACGAAGTTCTGAACCATACTTCAATTCTTTGTGATCACGGTCGAAATAAAGGTTTATGTTACTTGGGATTCTCTTTCTTCGTGACCACTTCTTAATTTTAAGTCCTATATGCAAAAATAATTTAAGTATCAAATATAAAATAAATAACGAAGCTACCAGGGCAACTAACAAAACTAATTTCTGATTAAGACTTAGCTGAGTAAGCCAAGAGATAAAATTACCAAATGAGTTTAGTATCCGCTCATCAATCTGCGGTTGCTCACTTAAGCCGTTAAACCAGTTCTTAATATTTTCCAGAATTGTATTCATAGGAATTCTCAGAACTAATGATCTAAGGCCGTCGCGAGCGAAGGCTAGTCGAGGCAAAAATTTTTTTCATAGGCGGGAGCTTACGGTTTGTAAGTGACCGCTTTGGAAAAAATTTTTAACGAAGAATAGGCGAGCGCAGCAGGCCTATTCCAAGAAATCATTTATCATGGTGACAAGTTCAGTGGCTGTGCGCGGATTGGGCACTATCTCCCCATTAAAAAACATCGTCGGCGTCCCCCTGACCCCTGCCCTAGTCCCGCCACGTTGATCCGCCAGAATTTTCTCCCTCACCTCTGCCAGTTCCGCATCAGCCTGCAGCTGTTCCAGATCCAGTCCGAGCTGCTGGGCATAGTCCTCAAAGGCTGCCGTCGCATCAGGCAGGCCGGACCAGGATGACTGATCACCATAAAGGAGGTTGTACATTGGCCAGAACATGTCCTGGCGGGCCGCAGCCTCGGCATAACGGGCCGCTTCAAAGGAATGCGGGTAGGTATCGAGCGGGTAGTGACGGAATACCAGGCGGGTACGGTCGCTGATACGTGGCCAGGCCTGAGCCAGCACCATGGCTTCAGTCGCACAGTTTGGGCACTGAAAGTCCCCATAAACTGTAATGGTAAGCGGTGCATCGGCTGAGCCCTGGACGTGATCCGTACTGGACACCTCATCAGGCGGATAAACCGGTGCACCACCAAACAGCCCCTGGTACAGCACAATCAGCACCAAAGGCACCAGCAGTACCGCAAATCCCCTGAGCAGTAGCTGTTGTACCCGTTCCCGGCGTTTGGCCTGCTGCTTTTTTGCTTCCCGTTTAAGCTTCTTTTCCGAACTTTTTGCCATAAGTGTGTAACCCTGAATCCCCGTGACCTTTCCGGACTGAGACAATGCCAAAAAGCGTTGGCTATAGCAATATTTCCCTTGGGATTGCTATAATTCGCCCCCTGTTTTTTCCGCTCCCTTTCTGACCTCCTTAACAGGCTAACAATAGCAGACTGGCAGACTGATTCCACGATGGAATCCGATGAGTGGTACTTGAAGAGATCAACTATGTCTGTAGAAACTGAACAGCATCAGAATATTGTGGTGCGCTTTGCCGGCGACTCCGGTGACGGTATGCAGCTGACCGGGACCAATTTCACCCTGGCGACAGCCTTGCATGGCAATGATTTATCCACTTTCCCGGACTTTCCGGCAGAGATTCGTGCACCAGCCGGTGCCACTTTTGGCGTATCGGCTTTCCAGATTTATTTCGGCTCCGATGATGTCACCACTGCCGGTGATGCGGTTGAGGTGCTGGTTGCCATGAACCCCGCAGCGCTGACCACCAATCTGAAAAACCTTGTGCCCGGTGGCCTGATCATCGTGGATACCGGGGCTTTCAATGACAAGAACCTGGCCAAGGCCAAATACGCTCGCAATCCGCTTGAAGATGGTTCTCTGGATGCCTACAAGGTGCTTGCCATCGACATTCATTCCCAGGTCATCGCTGCCGTTGAGGAATTCAACCTGGGGCACAAGATGGCCCTGCGCTGCAAAAACATGTGGACGCTGGGACTGATGTTCTGGCTTTTTGATCGTGAAAAGCAAAGCACCATCGATATGCTGAAGAACAAGTTCGCCAGCAAGCCGGACATCCTCAATGCCAATATTGCTGCACTCAATGCTGGGTTCGCCTTTGGCGAAACTGCTGAGCTGCCCAGCGGTATAGAAGTCTACAAGATACCCAAGGCAGAACAGCGACCGGGCACTTACCGCAACATGAACGGGACCACTGCGCTGGCCTGGGGCCTGCTCGCTGGCGGCAAACTGGCTGAATTGCCAATACTGTTTGCTTCCTATCCGATAACCCCGGCCTCCAACCTTCTGCATGCCCTGGCGGCCCGCAAGGAGTTTGATGTCATTACCTTCCAGGCAGAAGATGAAATTGCGGCAGTCTGTGCGGCAGTTGGTGCTTCTTTTGCCGGTTCACTGGGGGTCACTTCCAGTGCCGGGCCCGGGATTGCACTGAAGATGGAAGCGATTTCGCTGGCGGTCTCCGCCGAACTGCCGCTGGTGGTCGTCAATACCCAGCGTGGCGGTCCCTCAACCGGTCTGCCCACCAAGACAGAACAGTCCGACCTGCTCCAGGCCGTTTATGGTCGCCATGGTGATACCCCGCTGCCGGTCATAGCGTCCAGTCAGCCGGGAGACTGCTTCGATACCGCGATTGAAGCTGTCCGTCTGGCAACCAAATACATGACCCCGGTCATGCTGCTCTCCGATGGCTATATTGCCAATGCCTCAGAGCCCTGGCTGATACCTGACATCAATGACTATGAGCCCTTCCCGGTCAAATACCATGACAAGGTTGAAGGATTCAAGCCTTCCCTGCGTGATGCCCAGACACTGGCGCGCATCTGGGCAAAGCCGGGGACCCCCGGCCTTGAACACCGGGTGGGCGGTATTGAAAAGAGTTATGAAACCGGGGATATCTCCTACGATCCTGACAACCATCAGAAGATGACGGACACCCGCAAGGCCAAGATCGACAATATTGCCCGGGACATTCCGTTGCAGGAAGTCACGATGGGTGACAGACAGGGGAAACTGGCCGTGGTCGGCTGGGGCTCCACCTATGGCGCCATCCACCAGGCCGTAAAACGTTGCCGCAAGGAAAAACTGGATGTCTCCCACATTCACATCAGACATTTGTGGCCCTTGCCCGCCAACCTGAAAGAGCTATTATCCGGCTATGAGACCATTCTTGTGCCGGAAATGAATACCGGACAACTGGTCAAAATGCTGCGCTCGGAATATCTGATTGACGCCAAAGCAGTTAACAAGGTATCCGGCCAACCCTTCAAGATCAGCGACATCATGCAGGCGATTAAAACCGCGCTCAACTAGAGCGGTCATTATCGGAGACACTTATGAATCAGGCGATCAGCAAACTCACCATTAAAGACTACACCTCTGACCAGGAAGTCCGCTGGTGCCCGGGTTGTGGTGACTATGCCATTCTGAAAACCATTCAGAAGCTGATGCCCGAACTCGATCAGCCCAAGGAAAAGCAGGTCTTTGTTTCCGGCATCGGCTGCTCTTCACGCTTCCCCTATTACATGAACACCTATGGTTTTCATACCATTCACGGTCGGGCACCCTCTGTAGCCACCGGTGTCAAACTGGCAAATCCGGAGCTGGATGTCTGGGTCATCACCGGTGATGGCGATGCCCTGAGTATCGGTGGCAATCACACCATGCACGCCCTGCGTCGTAATATCGACCTGACCATGCTGCTGTTCAACAATGAGATCTATGGCCTGACGAAGGGACAGTATTCGCCGACTTCCAAGGTCGGCACCCGCTCGCCGTCCACTCCGGAAGGCTCAGTGGATCAGCCACTGTCTCCCTGCGCTGTCGCCTTGGGCTCCGGTGCGCCTTTCGTGGCACGCTCCATTGATACCGAGATGAAACACCTCAGTGAAGTCATCAAACAGGCCTATGAACATAAAGGCGCTTCATTTGTCGAGATTCTGCAGAATTGCCCCATCTATAACGACGGCATCTTTGAATCCGTGAAGGACAAGAAAATCGCCGCAGATTTCCGCGTTGAAGTCGAACACGGCAAACCGCTGGTATTCGGGCTGGAAAACAACAAGGGCATTCGTCTCAACAAGGACACCCTGTCACTCGAAGTGGTGACCATTGGCGAGGACTGTCCTCTGGAAGACGTACTGGTTCATGACCAAAGCAATAAAGCGCTTGCCCAGCTGATCGCGACCATGGGCGGTCCGGACTTCCCGGTTGCCGTGGGTGTACTGTATTACCAGGAAAAAAGCGGCTACGTCACGGACCTGTTCAAGCAGCGCATCAAGGTTCAGGAAGCCAAGGGCAAAGGCGATATCAACGCCCTGCTACGTAGCGGCCACACCTGGGAAGTTGCCTGAGCCTGAGCCTGGCTAACGCTCGATCAGCGCCTCACTGGCGATAGCCTCACCCAGGACCTTCAGGGTATAGCTGCCAGTTTCGCCTTCACTGTAACTGGTCACCCAGACTTCGTC
>CAZKJY010000005.1:0-16513 GCA_964553165.1 uncultured Enterobacteriaceae bacterium | reverse complement strand
AACGTGGGGGGTTCGGCCTTCCGGATAGCTTCAACGATGTCAATGTCAACGCCTGCATCGACGGCTATGTCGGCATGAATTGACCATTCCAGCTGGCAGTTCCAGTATCTACCTACGCAAATAATCGTGAGTTCACTTAATTGCTGAGGCAGGGTTGTGTCATAGCGGACATATTCCCCCAGTGACTGTACCCGGTCGGCAAGCTCAGGTGAATGCAGAAGAGGGCGCAAAGGGCCGACGATTTTTCCACGCTTGCCGCTGACAATTTTTTGATAAACCGCGTCTTGTTCAGGGCTCATCGGGCCATCATCTGGCATGGTAATTCGAGAATCAGACGGCTGCTTGCTTTCAGTTCCAGGCATAACAAATTCTGCGTTTCTGTGTGTGGCAATAAAGTTAACGCCGACCAAGCTAGCATTACTCAAAGGAGCAAATCAATCTGAAGGGGTGGACGGTCTTGACTAGTAGCATGAGCCAATGAATATTCATACAGGAATAAATCAGATCGGGTGGTATCAGGCCAGAAAGTTAATATATCTATTCATAGTGTACTGTGTTAGAGTGCGCGCACAGCTGAACGCAAGCTTGTTCAGCCAGTGCATACTCTTTAGTGTTAAGGTGTTTTCTGAATTCCTCCAGTCTGTCATTAAGTTTAAACAGACAGCAAGTTTTCTCAGACCAATAAAATTCCTTTTCAAACTCTTGCCACCGTGAGCACGGATCACTCTGTGTTTTCCTCAACATCAGTCTTCTATCGAATGCACACACGTGCAGCCAGCAAGTAGCCGGCGCTTTATTCACCAGCACAAAGTTCCGTCACGCAGTGTCGTGATATCTCAGGGCAATGTTGCGGGTGTCACTTTTAATGAATTGGAATTTACATGAGCTTTGAAACATTTGGATTAAATAAAAACCTGATAACGGCGATCAGCCATAGTGGCTATACCACGCCCACTCCCATACAGACGGCAGCGATCCCTGCCACCCTGAGCGGCCGCGATGTGCTGGCCGCCGCCCAGACCGGGACCGGAAAAACTGCTGGATTCACCTTGCCGGTACTGCAGCTGCTTTCCCAGCAAAGCCGCCAGGTCCATCCAAAACAGGCGCGGGTACTGATCTTGACGCCAACGCGTGAACTTGCCGCCCAGGTCCACGACAGTATCCTGACCTACGGCAAAGACAGCGGTTTGCTTTCCACCGTGGTGTTTGGTGGCGTCAATGTCAGTCCGCAACGACGTGCCCTGGCTTCAGGGGTCGATATCCTGGTAGCTACGCCTGGCCGTTTAGTGGATTTGTATCAACAAAAAGCACTGAAACTGGACGCCATTGAAATATTGATTCTTGATGAAGCTGACCGCATGCTGGACATGGGTTTTATCCATGCCATCAGAAAAATAGTCAGCCTGTTACCGCAGCAACGTCAGAATCTCATGTTCTCGGCAACGTTCTCTGATCCGATTCGCAAACTGGCCAAAACCATCTGCCATGACCCTATCGAAATCGACGTGTCTCCCAGAAATTCGGCGGTGGAAGCCATCAAACAGGAAATTCACCACATCAGTAAAGACAGAAAAGTGGATTACCTGTATGCCTATCTGAGTAAAAATGCCGATCAGGCGCTGGTCTTTACACGCACCAAACATGGCGCCAATAAACTTGCCAGGCAACTGAGCAAAGGTCATATTCAGGCAGCTGCGATTCATGGTAACAAGAGCCAGAACCAGCGCATCAAGGCGCTGGATGATTTCAAAAACAACCGGGTGCAGATACTGGTAGCGACCGACATAGCCGCCCGGGGTATTGATATTGAGCAACTGGCGCTGGTCGTCAATTATGAGCTGCCCCATGTGCCTGAAGACTATATTCACCGAATTGGCCGTACCGGTCGCGCGGGCGCAAGTGGCTTGGCTATCTCGCTGGTCTCCGATGAGGAGAAGAAACAGCTGAAGGCGATTGAGCAGTTGCTCAAGTCAAGAGTACCGGTTGCCAAAAATGACTTCATGCCAGCGGCAGTGGCAACTAATACTGCTGCGCCTGAGAGAACCAGGGAATCTGGCCGAGCACATTTCCAGGAAGCCAATGAAAATCAGGACAGGTCTGCGCGCAGGCGGCCAAGAAGAAATCGTTCACGACATGGTCGCGCCGCCAAAAAGCAGTTTGCAGCCGGAACGGGTGAGAAAAAAAGTAGCTCTGCTATGATAGCGGCTCCACAGGCAAAACAATTTTCAGTAAAAAGAGCCTTTCAGAGTTTCCTGCAGGGCTTTTAATCCGGAGGGAAGGCACAGCCATGATAGACCCGCTATTGATGACGGCTGTGCATGTTCTGACCTATCATCAGAACAGTCTGTTGACCAATGCAAGCGGCTTTTTTTTTGAACGCAATGGGCGGTTGTTTCTGGTGACCAGCCGCCATGTCCTGCAGGATGAGCCCAGCAATCACCACCCGGACAGAATAGAAATCAACTTTCATGTCGACCGGAACAATGTCAGCAGCACAACAGGTTATTCCATTCCGCTGTATCAGAATGGCCAATGTGTCTGGCGGCAGGGGATTGATACTGCCGGTGACATTGATGTGGCGGTGCTTGAGATAGACAGAATGGCCATGCCGCAGACTGCTGTCTATACCGCCTTCACACCAGCCAATCTTCCTGATCCAGAGCAAAAAATCGGCATCGGTTCATCCATGCTGATCGTGGGATTCCCGCTGGGCTTTCATGACACCCTGCATCATTTGCCGATTGCCCGGCACGCCTCAAATGCCTCGTCCTATAATCTGCGCTTTCAGGGGCAGGGCTATTTTCTTACCGATGCGCGTACCCATCGGGGCATGAGTGGCGCGCCGGTTGTTATCAAAGATGAATCTGCCAATGCTCCAGGGTTGCCCTGGAAGTTGCTGGGTATTCACTCTGCCCGCCTGGATGTGGGCACCCGCGATGTGGAAGTGGACGAAGCACTGGGGCTTAACTGTGCCTGGTACGCTGATATCCTGATGACCCTGACCGAAAATTAAAACCCGTAATTCCATCGGCTTCTGCCAGCTTGCCGCGACGTGTAATTGCTGTGTTACCTACTCGCAGGCCCAGAAACAGAAACGGTCTCCGAGGGGCTCGCCAAGCTGCAGGCGAAATTCGGGGTACATGGTTTCGGCACCGCCCTGTATTCCTTCGACGGGTAGATGGTAGGTCTCGGCAACTTCCTGCAGATAGGGATTTTCACCCGGCAAATAGTGTGGCACCAGCTGGTTTTCATCAGTTACCGGAACTTCGATGACATACTCGCAGTTGTTCATGGTAATCCGCAGGGCAGGATTGAGAACCCAGTTCTGGCTTCGTAACAGGGGTTCTGTGTAAAAAACCGGATCATCAACGACTGTCACAACGGTAAGAATATTCTCGTGTAGATACCAGTATTCGGTAAAGGTTCTTTCGCTGCTGGCCGGTATGCCATTACGGCGGGTGTAGCTTTCCTTGAGATGCGTGGTGTTCACCACCATCATGCCGTTTTCAAATGTCGCTGTGGAAAAGCCCTGCCAGGTATGCGGGGCATCAGCTGAAGGATGTTCCCGACCATCCAGCCAGATGGTACGTACCATATTGTGAAAACCCATACGGGTTTTAAATGCAATGACTTCCTGGGAGCGGGGATCAATGACTCGTTCAACCCGCATATGTGCCAGCCCGCGCATGGAATAGTCAGCACCATGCTGGCGACAGTTAAATTCCGGGACAACGGAAATGATACTTGCATTCCAGCTCCTGCTTCGCATGACGGCCGCTTCATTTAATGGCAAACCTGTAAAATCGCCGATCACTGGGCCCCCGCCGGCTCGCTCTGCACCATCCTCATGAAAAATGGCACTCCAGTCCCCTGAAAAATTGATCTCCTGAGCCAGTGCGACAGGCTGCTGGAGCATGAGTGAGACAAGGAAACACAAAGAGAAACGCACGTAGGCTGGTTTATGAAGCATGCTGATGACATCCACCTTATTCATGAATAATCCGGTAAACGGCAGGAATCGTTGACGCTCGCCGTCCTCTGGATAATAGGCCAAAACAGCAGTCTTTTTAAGCTGCTTCCCCTTATTCAGACGTTTGTCGTTTGGGCAGGCTGATGAGGTGCGACAATATGTCACAGGGCAGGCCCAGCGATTTTTCATACAATGCGCGCAGTCAATAAACGGGGTGCCGTCATGTTAAAGAAACATCCGCTGTCTGTCGCCATTCTTCTGGCCTTAAGCCCGCTTGCTGTTGCTGCCGAGCCAGAACAGATTGTCGTTACCGGCGTGCGTATGGATGAACCCCTGCACCTGACCACCAATCCGAAAATGCCACGTCAGCCCTTGCCGGCACACGACGGCGCAGACTATCTGAAAACCATTCCCGGTTTTTCGGTGATACGCAAAGGGGGTGCGGATGGTGATCCGGTACTGAGAGGCATGGCTGGCTCCAGACTGTCGATGTTGATGGACGGTGAGCTGATTCTGGGTGGCTGTACCAATCGCATGGACCCACCGACCGCCTATATATTCCCGGAAGCGTTTGACAGCATCCGCGTCATCAAGGGACCGCAGTCTGTGCAGTATGGTCCAGGCAACTCGGCCGGTGTCGTCCTGTTTGAGCGTGATGATTCACGTCCCTCGGAAGCCGCCTGGAATGTTCACAGCAGCCTTGTCGCGGGCAGTTTTGGTCGTCACGATGAAGTGCTGGATGCCAGTTACAGCAATCCTGATTATTCGATTCGTGGGACTGTCACAGAATCGGGACAGGACAATTATGAAGACGGAGACGGTACCGAAATCCATTCCAGTTACCAGCGCTGGAATGCCCAGCTTTCACTCGCCTGGACACCCAGTGCCGATACGCGCCTGGAACTGGGACTGGCAAGCAGTGATGGCGAAGCAGCCTATGCAGACAGAGGCGTGGATGGTTCCAAATTTGCCCGCGACAACTACAGCCTGAAATTCAAAAAGCAGAACCTGAGTGAAACCATTGAGTCCCTGGAATTCAACGCCTATTACAACTACGTTGATCACGTCATGGACAATTACAGTTTGCGAACGCTGTCAGGGATGACGGCGACCCCTATGGCCATGAATCCGGATCGGGAAACCACGGGTGCCAGGCTGGCTCTTTCCCTGAAACCGGCACTGGAAACCCGGTTTGTGCTTGGGCTGGATACACAGTCCAATCAGCACAGTAACCGCAATACCATGAATCAGACTATGATGCCTTACGAAGCCATGGCAAGAACCCCGGATGCCGAGTTCAGCCAGCTTGGCGTGTTTGCCGAAGCTGAATGGGATTTTTCCAATACCAGTCGACTGGTCAGTGGCTGGCGCACGGATCGCTGGCAGGTAGAAGACCAGCGTGCAAATGTTGCTGTCAGCATGATGATGAGCCTGCCCAATCCGACAGCCGGCCAGGAACGGGAAGACACACTACACAGCGGATTTGCACGGCTTGAAACCGCACCGGGAGATGGTTCGCTGGTCTATTTTGCCGGTCTCGGTCACAGTGAACGCTTTCCTGATTACTGGGAAATGATTGCCAAGGAAACTGAAACCTCGCTCAGCGCCTTTAATATTGAAGCTGAAAAGACCACCCAAATGGATGCCGGGCTCATGGTCAGGAAAGAACACTGGGAAGGCAGTGCATCATTCTTTGTCAGTCGCATTAATGATTTTCTGATGATTGAGTCCAACTACAGCAAAGCCGTCATGGGCGGCATGATGGGCGGCACCCGCAGTGCCAGCATCGTGCGCAATATCGATGCACGTACCTGGGGATTTGAATTGGACGGTCAGTATCATTTCAATGATACCTGGCGTTCGGAACTGACACTGGCTTCAGTGCGTGGGGCCAATGAGTCTGACCAGCGTACGCTGCCGCAGCTGCCACCACTGGAGGCCAGACTGGGTCTGTATTTTGATCATGATGCCTGGTCGGCTGGCGTGCTCTGGCGGGGTATTGCCGCGCAGGATCGTTTTGATCTCCACCGGGGCAATATTGTCGGTCAGGATCTGGGGCCAACCGGTTCCGCCAATGTCTTCTCCCTCAATGCCAGCTGGCGCTTTTCGGACTCCCTGATGTTCAGCGGCGGAATTGATAACCTGTTTGATGAGACGTATGCCGAGCATATCAGTCGGGCAGGCGCCTCAATTCCGGGCTTTGACCAGTTAACACGGGTCAACGAACCTGGCCGTATATTCTGGGCTCGGGCACAATTCACCTTATAGTGCTTGCAGTGTTTGCAGCGCATACAGACTTTCTCTTTGCCGCGTTTAGATTAAACCTCACAAAAAAAGGCAGGGGTGCTGAAAACGGACGTTGTTATTAGCGGCCCGTAAGTCCCGTTAAGGAATAGGTCGCTCAGGATGTCTGCGCTTTGGCTGTCTTCCTCCAAAGCGGAAAGGCAACTTTAACACCACCCAGCAGGAAAGCGGTACTGATGATAAACAAAAGCACCGCAGGGCCCATGCTGGTGTCTTCCACGGCAGCATTGGTGCCTTCCAGGATTTCCCAGACCATGCTCAGACCCACGCCCAGAAAGAGTAGTCCCAGTGTCATCAGGATATAAACACCCGTTATTCGCCAGCTAATCAGTTTGAGGGTATTGCCTCCGCCCTTCGTGAATAAGGCCCAGAGCAGACACAGCACCCAGATAAAAACTGTCCAACCCAGCAGGAGCGTAACCAGCAGCACAGGCAGACTCTGGGGTGAGCGCCTATGCAGGGCCAGATAGCCCGGCAGGAGATAGATAAGGAAGACAGGGACAAACAGGGGGAACAGGCCAATCATCAAACCCAGGAAATTCAGGGATTGCATGCCAGCCAAACCTGCTGCCAGTGCACTGGCAAGCAGTGACAGGACAACAAGCAGAACATGGGTGGCCGGGAGCAGTTTTTCCGGCGCAAGCAGCAGGCTGGCTTCGATATCATTTTCGGCCTGCTGGGCAGGCTTTTCCCTGACCGGCGCAAGCCATGACAGCACGCCGGCGACAAGTAGGACATGCGGGAAAAACGCAAAAAACAGCGGATAGGAGGCGCTGGTAAAAAACAGTGGAATCCAGAATGGCATGGTAAGAATGCCACACAGCACCGAGAGAAAAAGATCCAGCAGATAACTCAGGGCACAACGCAGGATACGATCGCTCCGGTACCAGAAGGCTGATCGGTAATACAAATATTGTGCGATCAGCGCCGGCGCCTTCACGGGAAGCAGCGCAATCAGCAGCATCTGGACGATAAACAGATAGGGTTCAGTGAGGAAGGCACCCCGATCCATACTGCTCAGCCACCAGGCCGTCAGTGGCAGGGCAAGTAACAAACCCAGACCATGTGCCAGCCAGAACCGCAGCGCTGAGGGTTTTTCGTAAGTCATGCAGAACGCTCCCCGCGAATGTCGCCTGAAAGATCCGCGCGTGCTTAAGGATTCAGGCAATAGTTAGTTCGTAGACTGAATGAAACTCAGGGGTTCATCAGGCAGGAAACCAGGTGCTAGCGACCTTCGGCCGACCACAATACCTGTCCGGTTTCAGTCAGGGTCAGCGTGGACGCATTGGCCGTGTTGGTGCCGTCCCGGGAACCGTAGCCGGTGATGGAAACCACATCACCTGGCCCCAATGTCTGCGGGCTCATGCCGCGACGCATCAGGGTAAGTACGCCGAGAAATTCCACCGACCAGTTTTGCAGGCTGCCGTCCTCGTCCTCCACCTCAATAAAAACCCAGGCATGCGGATTGGTCCATTCGATGGTGCTGACAGTGCCAGTCAGTTCCACAGGGCGGTTGACATCGAACTCCAGGGAAAAGGAATGATGAGGCTGTGCACTCAGGGGCCAGAGCAGGGTAGTGCTAACAAGCATCGCTGAAAAAAGAGACCGCATTTATTCTTCCTCTTATTATGACGGCACAAGATAAGCTTGGCATTTGATGTCCCAAATATTAGGCTAAGTGGCAACAAGAATAAACCAGAGACGATAGCGTCTAAAGGTGGGGGTCATGGGTCAGCGTGCGTTACTATTCTTCTTATTAATCCTGAGCAGTACCCAGCTCAGTGCCCAGTGGTTTGATCTGCGCACACCAGGAATTCCGCGCAATGCAGATGGATCCCCGAATCTGGAAGCGCCCACCCCCATGACAACAGACGGCCATCCTGATCTCAGCGGTCTCTGGTTGCCATCACAGGCCACGGGCAGTCTCTATGATCTCGACAAGCTCCAGACCTGGGCCCGTGAGGCCATGATCAGAAATGAAAATAGTTTCTACCGCGATGATCCCCGTTTTGCCTGTCTGCCCAGCGGACCGGGTGTCTATCCGGCAGGAACAGGGGCTTCCGGTCTGCGCCGCATTGTTCAGCATCCAGCCTTTATGGCAATACTCTATCAGGAGATGACCTTCCGGCAGATTTATCTGGATGGCCGTGAGCTTGAGGAGAACCCCTTCCCGACCTGGGAAGGTTATTCCGTCGGTCACTGGGAAGGCGACACTCTGGTGGTGGAAAGCAACGGTTTCAATAACCTGACCTGGCTGCACCGTGACGGTCTGCCCCATACCGAGCAACTCAGAATAACCGAGCGCTATCGCCGACTGGATTTCGGGCATATCCAGATTGATTTGACTTACGAGGATCCAGGCACCTTCACCGAACCGGTTGCGGCCACCATCATGATGGAATTCAGAGCCGATACCGAACTGCTTGAAGTGGTCTGCAATGAAAACCAGCGGGGTCTCAGTGCCAACTGGCAGGGTGAACTTGAAAACGCGGAAGCAAATGTGGTCGAAGTTTCCCCGGAGATCCTGCAGAAATATGTCGGTTCCTACCAGGGGGTCTGGCTGGGGACCCCCACCACAGCTGAATTTGTTGTTGAAGCGGGTGAATTTTATCTGATCAGGACACCCAGCTATTCAGGGACAGGCGGCAATAGCGCCTCGGTGAAATCGCGCCTGATCCCGCAATCGGAAAACGCTTTCGATTGTGTCTGTGGCCTGGGTTTTGTGTTTACCCTGAATGAACAGGGCGAAGCCATTCGCGTGTCGGAAGTGCACGTTTCCGGGGCCTGGCCTTTTGAGCGGGTGCGCTGAGAGTGTTGTGAGGATGCCCTGAAAGCGTTAACTGCGTTAAACTGAGAAAAAATTACTGAGGTTTTTTATGTGTATTTGTGGCGATCATCCGGAACATCCCAGAACTTTCATCAATGCCGGTCTGTCCCGGCGTAAGCTGCTTAAAGGCAGTGCGGCGGCGATTCTTTCTGGCGGCGCTGCAGCCATGATGGCTCAGCCAGGCCTGGCACAGCAGGGCAATACGGCAGCCGCCTCCAACCTCTACACACCACCAGCCGGTCCCCAGGTTTATAACGAGCATGAGGTTATCTTCTGGGGCCGTGGTGAAAACACCTCGGCGCAGGCAGCGGCCCAAGTGGCGGCCGAAAGGCAAAGTACCAGCCGCACGGCAGGCATGCAGTTCCGTGCCCAGGTCAGCTATCAGGACACACTGAGCATGGAAACCCTCACGCTCAAACCAATTCATCCCCTGCAGGTGGTGATCCAGAATGAAGCCGTCCAGGTTTGCTTTTCTGCCGCCTATCAGCTCAACCGCTCGCGCTTTCAGGACAATGCAGTAGTTGCCGGACATGGCGGTGTCGGTCGGGTCATTGAAGTGGGTTCAGCCGTGAAGCGGGTCCGTGTTGGTGATCGGGTGATTCTTTCGGCCACGCCAAACTGTGGTGTCTGCGGGCAATGCCTGCGCGGTCACGGGGATAACTGTGTGGTGCGTCTGCCAGCACTTTCAACGGCGACGATGTCAGATGGCACCCCGGTTTACATGACAGCACCGCCGATGGGGCCGGCCGGTCATGCGGAAATTCTGGTGGCCGAGGAAGAATGGGTGGTACCCATCTTTACGGATCTGCCAGCCGAAGAAGTCTCCATGCTGATCTGTCCACCGGCTGTGGGTCTGGGGATCACCACGATCAAGCACCCGATTGAAGTAGGTTCAGATGTGGTCATTTTTGGTCTGGGTCCGTTGGGGATAGGTGCCGTGCAGGGCGCAAGAATCCAGGGTGCCGAAAAAATTATCGGCATCGAACCAATCAGCTATCGCCGTGAACTGGCCATGCAGCTGGGGGCCACCCATGTCCTTGATCCCAATGATTACGGGCAAAATGAACTGGTGGATGCCATCATGGCACTGACCCCGGATAAAATCGACGATGGCGGAAGCTATCAAAGGCATTATCTGGGCGAACGTCAGCACGGGGCACTCTATGCGATTGAAGCGACGGCGACTTCACAGTATCCGCACGCGCCTGGTGTGGAAGCCGCTCCCGAAAACATCAATATTTTCGAACAGGTCTATGCGTCTGTGCGCCCTGGTGGTTATGTCACCAGTGCCGGTTTCCCGCGCGGGGATGTCAATTCCAGACTGGTGGCGTGGAGTAACAAAACCATTTCCGGCGGTAATTTCCCGGGCCTGAATGTGCTCAGTGATCTGCCGAAATTCATCAGCCTGACGGAACGTGGCCTCTTCGATGCGAAATCCATGATCGGCCGGGTTTACGGTCCGGAGCAGATGCGTGAAGCCATGGAAGGTGCCATGAGTCGGGAAGTGCTGACCACGGTGATTAAATTCAGCTAGGCGAGTGCTGGCAGATTTTTATACGCTTCCAGACATTCCGGATTCGCCAGAGCGGAAAGATTGTTCACGGCTTTGCCATGGATGGTATCGCGCACAGCCACTTCTGATATTTTCCCTGAACGGGTACGTGGGATATCCGGCACCTGTATAACAAGTGCAGGCACATGCCGGGGTGAAGCTCCCCGGCGAATCTGCTGTTTGATTTTGCTGATCAGCGCTGCATCCAGGGTCAGAGCATCCCGCAGGACCACAAAAAGAATGACACGCTGGTCACCTTTATGGTTCTGCCCGACGGCAATGCTTTCCATGACCTCCTCTATCTGCTCCACCTGCCGGTAGATTTCCGCCGTGCCAATACGCACGCCACCGGGATTCAGGGTGGTGTCGGAGCGGCCATGAATAATAAAACCCCGGTGTGCCGTTTTTTCAACAAAATCCCCATGCGCCCAGACGCCCGGGAAACGTGAAAAATAGGCTTCCTGGTAGCGCGCGCCATCCGCATCACCCCAGAAACCCAGAGGCATACTCAGGTGTGCCTTGCGACACACCAGTTCACCGGCGACACCTGTCTCAACTGCATTGCCTTGCTCATCGACTACATCAACAGCCATGCCCAGAAACGCGCATTGCAGTTCGCCACGGTAGACTGGCAGCAGAGGATTGCCGCCCATAAAGCAGGCGCAGATGTCAGTCCCTCCAGAAATTGACGCCAGCTGAAAATCACCTGGCCATTGCTGGTACAGGTAATCGAAACTGCTCGGGATCAGGGGAGAACCGGTCGACAGAATCAGGCGAAGACTGTCGAAGGCATGAGAGCTGATGGGGGCCAGATTGTGATTGTGACAGGCATCGATGTATTTGGCTGAGGTTCCGAAAACCGTGATGCTTTCCTGGTCAATCAAATCCGGCAACTTCGACGGCGCGGGGTAAAATGGATTACCGTCATAAGTCACCAGCGTGGCACCGCAGGCCAGGCCGCTCACCTGCCAGTTCCACATCATCCAGCCGCAGGTGGTGAAATAAAAGAAGCGTTCATCCTGCTTCAGATCGCAGTGCAGCAGGTGTTCCTTAAGATGCTGAATCAACAGACCCATCGCCGAGTGAATGATGCCTTTGGGCAGGCCCGTGGTGCCGGACGAAAACAGAATCACCAGCGGAGCTGTGAATGGCAGACGTTTGAAATGAATGGGTCCGGGCGCAAAGGGAGCCAGCCAGTCCTCCCAGCTGACAGTGGGCAAGCCATCAAATTGCGCCCTGCCTGAGTCGTTAATCAGAACAATGCGCTGCAACTGGCAGGCATCGGCCACCGCCTGAATGGTTTCACGTATTTCTAACTGTTTATCGCCATACCGATAGGAATAAACTGCAAGTAAGATTGTCGGATCAATCTGCGCGAGTCGATCGCTCGCCGCCGATGGACCGAAGTCAGGCGAGCAGGATGCCCAGATGGCACCAATGGCAGCACAGGCCAGATAGCCAATGATCGCCTCCAGATCGTTGGTGACGATGGCTGCCACCCGGTCACCCTCAACAATGCCTTCCGCTTCCAGCGCCTGCACCACACGTGATACTTCGTCATACAACTGCCTGCGGCTTAGTTCACGTCGGGTGCCGTCGTCCCGGTGCGCAATAATGGCCACGGAATCATCAGGACGCTGTAAGAGGTTCTCGGCATAATTGAGTCGGGCATCGGGATAAATCTGCACCTCTCGGATATCTTTGTGATCGAGGTAAACCCGCTCACCCCTGTCGCCGATGATCTCCAGGAAATCCCACAGACTGGCATAGAACGCTTGCGGATCGGCAAGAGACCAGGCATGCAGGGCAGCATAATCATCCGGGGCAGCCTGATGATATTTCCGGGTGAATTCGGCAAAACGCCAGAGTGCAGTTCGTGATCGCAGAGAGTCAGCTAACTGCCACAGGACTTTATTGCTGGATGCATCAGACATGATCTGATTCTAGAGGATTTCGCCGCTGCTGAGAAAATCAAAACACCGGCAGTTCCGCCAGGTAAACCACAAAGAGATAACGCAGCAGTTTGCCGGTCCCGGTCAGCAGGATGAATATCCCGAACCTGACCTTCATGATGCCGGCCACCAGGGTCAGTGCATCTCCGCCGACCGGCGCCCAGGCCATCAGCAGACTCCATTTGCCATAACACTGAAACCAGCGTTGCGCCGAACTGATCTGTTCGCGGCTGAAGTAAAACCAGCGCCGGTCCTGAAAATGCAAAAGATATAGACCGAGCAGCCAGTTGACTGCGGCCCCCAGGGTATTGCCGATGGTGGCAACCACTACCAGCAGGGCCGGGTCGCCGCCTTCCCGCAGCAGGGCGTACAGCATGATTTCGGAATAGAAGGGCAGGATGGTCGCTGCCAGAAAAGCACTGAGAAAAAGCAGGAGCAGACTGATCATGCCAGTGGTGTCTGAGCCTTTGTCACCAGCCAGCGGAACAGGGCGAGCTGGCCCGGCAGGTACAGTAAATATTCCGGATGCCACTGCACACCCAGCAGAGAAGCGCGATCGTTATGTTCAATGGCCTGCACAATGCTGTCACGGTCCCGGGCAGCTATCTGCAAACCATCCCCGAGCCGGTCAATGGCCTGATGATGCAGGCTGTTGACCCAGAGACGACTGCTTAAGGTCGCAGACTGCAGGATAGAATCCTCGCTAACACTGACCACTTTGGTCGGCAGAATGCTGCGACGGTTACGGGTGTATTTGCGCATCAGCCGGATGTCCTGAAACAGGGTGCCCCCCAGGGCAACATTGAGCAATTGTGCCCCACGGCAGATGCCGAGCACAGGCATCTTTTGCCTGAGTGCGCGCTTTATCCAGTCCAGTTCCAGACGATCGCGTGCGCTGTCGATTCTGGCATTCAGACTGATGTCGCCCGCGTAATGCTCAGCGCCAATGTCATCACCACCACTGATGATGAGTCCCTGCAGGGTCTCCTGGTGGCCTGGTTGACGGGTGCTGATGCGCACGGCCTCAGCACCTGTCAAGGCAAGCGCAGTGCGGATACACCACCAGGAGGGTGACCAGCGTCTGGCGTTCCCGCTTACACCCACTCGCGGTCTTGCATCCATTGTGTCAGTTTCTGTACCCATTGTTTTCGGTTCACGCCCAGGAGCGGACGATGTTGTTCGAGATAGGATTGTGAAAGCGTCTCCAGTGCTTCGGGATCGTTGGCCAGTTTCTCCACCACCAGCCAGATATTCCAGGGCTGAGACAGTTGCCAGTCCGTTCTGTCGATACTGCAGTTTGGCAGGCGGTAATGAAAGGTCTCGCGTGCCTTGATGCGATCATCATCAATCGACTGTTTTACACGTGCGGCATCAAGGCAGGAAAAAACCGGCAGCATGTCGAAGGCGCGGTTACGTGTGGCATTGTCAGCAAGATAATCGTCAATCAGCTCATCCCTGTCTGCTGGCGTCTTGGACAGCAGTCTGCGCACATAGCCTTGTGGAAACAGATCGACATAGGGAGAGATCCGTCGCGTCAGATCAACTTTGTGCGCCTCCACCAGCCACCACTGCAACAGCGAAAAGGCACGCAGATAGCGCAACAGGGTATTCAGGCTTAAATCCGGCAGTTCGGTATTGATATGCACGCCAAAGGCAGCAATCAGGGAATCATCCGTACCTCTGGCCCCGGCCTGACGCAGATTGTCGGTTATCCCATCGCAACGCGGTAACTGCTCAAAGGTCAGCGGAGGCAACACCACTTCGAGCGGGACAATCAGGGCAGCTGAATCACGCAGCAGGGCGATCCATTCCTGTTCGCTTTTGCCGTTGTCAGCAGTTTTTTTCAGGGCATTCCAGTCGAGTTCAATGTTGATCCTGCCCAGTTCCTCAGAGTTCAGGCTCCATTCCACGGCAGAGTCCTTGTTCAGCTCACCCTGGACACAGGACTGCAGGGCTGAGGCAGCGGATTCGAAATCAATGCCAGTGAATTCAAGTTCAAAACCAATATGGCGGGGTTTACCGTTGGCACGCTTGCCAAGGGGCATGGGGTGATAAGTCATGGCCTGAGTCTACCGCATCCCTGCCGGATGTTAAATTTGGCTATTCGAGGCCCGGAACCTCAGGCATGTTTTTCGCCGCTAAGACACTGGACTGACAGGTACACAGGATACTGAAACAGGATTCGGCAAAAACATTGTTTTGCAGGGAGTCTTTACAAAAGGCAGGGTGCTCTTTAAGGTGCTCATCCTGGTAAAAATAATAATGGAGCACCGCATGTCACTCTCAAAATGTCTTTCAATCTGCCTTACAACCTCCCCTATCCACCGAATTTTCCGTTTTTCCCTGTTGTCAGGGTTTCTGATGTTCCTGTTCGCGGGCCAGCCAGTGCTGGCACAAAACACCATGACAAATGCCACCTCGGCCAGCATCCTGCATCTGAATGTTGCCGATCTGGACCGATCCCTGGAGCTTTACCGTGATCTGCTGGGAATGGAATATGTTGATCCACCGGCCGAGCCACGTTCCGGCAGAGGGCTGGTTGATAATGAGCGCGCCATGTTGCAGACCACGATCCTCAAAACCCCGAACGATGCTTTCCGTCTGGAACTAGTCGAATGGACGAATACCCCCTTAAGAGCCATGCATCCCATGATCCAGGATCCGGGTCAGATCATGCTGGCGATGACTGTGCGTGATCTGGACGCCATGCTGGCTCGCGCCAAAGAGATGGGTCTGCAGATTCTGACCGAGAATGATGCGCCCTACGATGCGCCGACCAACCGTGCCGTGATGATTCGTGATGCCGATGGTTTCATCATCGAACTGGTGGATCGCAAGGGGCAGGCATTTGAAGGTCCTGGCAACGTCAGCGATGTTTCCATTTATCTCACGGTTGCCGACCTGAATCAGACCGTCAGTTTCTATAACCAGGTCTTTGGTATGAACATGGATGAACCGGCCCCGGCTGGTCCGGCCAATGACCGCATCCAGGCACTCTTTGGTGATCGCTCCATCGCCACCATGCGGGCGACACGAGGCACCTTTCCGGGAACCGACATGGTCTTCAACTTCCAGGAATTCACCGGGCCGACCCGACGACCGGTCAGCCATCAGGTGCAGGACCCGGGCGGTCCGATCATGCTGATTGGTGTCAACGATTTTGACCAGGCTGTTGAGAATATCGTCAGCCATGGCGGCCTGATCGGCACCGACCAGAAGTCAGCCATGCTGGCACCGGGCACAAGATCCAGTTGGACCCGTGACCCGAATGGTTTGCTGATCCGCTTATCCCAGGAACAGTAATTTCCGCTGGCGTCTGCTATCGAGATAGAGGATAGTAGGCACCGGATAAACCGGCACGGGATTGCCGGCGCAGCAGTCACTAACAACAGAAAATAAAATTAAGGAGTGTCGTGATGAAAAAGCTATCAAAGACCTTGAGCAAAATCGGCCTGGGTTTGCTGACCCTGAGTGCCCTTGGATTTTTTGCCGCACAACCGGGTATTGGTCAGGACGCGGAACGACCCGGCTTCCAGAATCTGCAGGTCCTCCCCGAAAACATTGACCGAGAGCGCCTCATTGGCATCATGCGTAACTGGGAAGCCGAACTGGGCGTGGAGTGCGACCATTGCCACGTGGACTTCGGACGTGATGATCCGCGTACCGACATGGCTTCAGATGACAAACAGCCCAAACTGGTCGCCCGTCTGATGCTGCAGAACCTGATTTCCTTCAACCGCGCACTGACCCCTGACGCACTGGACAAAGCCACTGACGAAATCACGCGCGTTGAGTGTGGGACCTGTCACCGGGGCGAAGTCATACCGGAGTATGAAATCCCGGAAATTGATTAAGGTAGCCGGCCTGTTTGATCCAACAGAAAGGGAGCCTAATGCTCCCTTTTTTTT
>CAZKJY010000004.1:0-19888 GCA_964553165.1 uncultured Enterobacteriaceae bacterium | reverse complement strand
TTTTGAATGCACGTTCTGTGCTGCCTGCGTTAACAAAGTCTTGCAGGGCGTCTGTCCCAATTGCGGTGGAAATTTTGTCCCCAGACCCATCAGGCCCAGGCATAAACTCGTGTCCTCTCCAGCCTCCACCCGTCGCGTCCTGAAACAGGGCGGCTGCAAGCCGATGGGTTCCTGAGCTTAGTATCCTTGTAAACGCCGGCGCTTAACGCATCCCGAGTACCAGCGCTAAGTAGCAACCTGGATTTTTTTGATATTTGTCATTTCTTCATCATTTCCCGCTAGTATCCTAGAGAACAAACATCCTGCTGATCAACACTGCCTGGCAGGGTGCTCATTCACCAAGCGAAGGAGTAATCACCATGAAAGATTTTCCCGGTCTTTACCAGGAACTGAACACCTGGATGGAAAAGCTCGGCCTTGTGATGCCTGATGTCATGAAAGAATTTGGCGACCTGCATGAAGCGACGCTCAGACAGGGTGTACTGGATAACAAAACCAAGGAACTGATGGCGCTGGCAATCGCCATCTGTGTGCGTTGTGATGGCTGTATTACCTATCATGTCCACGATGCCCTCAAAGCCGGGGCCAGCAAGGAAGAAATTGCTGAAACCATCTCTGTGTCCATTTTGATGGGCGGTGGTCCCTCCGTGGTCTACGGTATTGAAGCCCTGCAGGCCATGGTCGCGCACCTGGAAGAAGGGCTGTAACCCCGACTGGCAGCTGACACTGAAAATCCTCCCTCTGTCCCTGCAGGAAGCACGGGACGGATTGCTGTTGTCTTCTAAAGACTTTGTTCGCCCTTTGCCAGCTTCCTCTCTATAATGGTCCGCCCGCAATAATCAGGCACAGGATGCCACATGCACACAACACCCAATCCCCCTGCGCAGACTGAAGCGCCGGACTGGACCAGTCTTAGTCTCTGGCAGCAATTACAGGAAGCCATCCGTGGCAGTGATGCGGATTACACACGCATTCCTGTCAACCGTGCCATTTTTCTGCTGGCCGTGCCGATGATCCTGGAGCTGGTGATGGAATCCACCTTTGCCGTGGTGGATATCTATTTTGTCGGCAGGCTGGGGCCATCTGCCGTGGCCACCGTGGGTCTGACGGAAACTTTTCTGTTTTTAATTTATGCCATCGCCATCGGCATGACCATGGGCGTTACCGCTATTGTGGCGCGGCGTATCGGTGAACACGACCCGGCGGCAGCATCGAAAGCCGCCGTGCAATCCATTCTGCTGGCGGTTTTGTGCTCGATCCCTTTTGCACTCACCGGCATTTTTTTCGCCAGAGATCTGTTGACCCTGATGGGGGCTGAGTCCAGGGTTATTGAAGAAGGTTATCACTACACCCAATGGATGCTGGGTGGCAATCTGGTCATTCTTTTACTGTTTGTGGGCAATGCCGTATTCCGCGGGGCCGGCGATGCCGCCATCGCCATGCGTGTGTTATGGATCGCCAATGCGATCAACATTGTGCTCGATCCCCTGCTGATTTTCGGTTGGGGACCGGTGCCTGCCTTTGGTATTGAAGGTGCTGCCATTGCCACCAACATTGGCCGGGGTATTGGCGTCATGGTGCTGCTGGCCAACCTGTTCCGGGGCGGCAAACATGTGCGTATCACCCTCGCCCAGTGTTATGTCGATCTGAAAATCATGGCGCATATCCTGTGGACTTCACTGGGCGGAATCGGGCAAATGATTGTGGCGATGACCTCGTGGATATTTCTGATGCGTATTCTGGCCGGGGTCGGTAATGAAGCTGTTGCCGGCGCCACCATCACCGTGCGTGTGATGCTGTTTACCCTGATGCCGGCATGGGGTCTGTCCAATGCGGCAGCCACACTGGTCGGTCAAAATCTGGGGGCAGGTTCACCGGCGCGAGCTGAAGCTACCGTCTGGCGTATTGGTTTTTACAACATGAGCTTTCTGATTGTGGTGTCCTTTTTCTATTATTTTTTCAGCGACGCCATCATCGGCATCTTCACGGATGATGAAAAGGTGATCGCCATCGGCGCAGAATGGTTACGCATTCTAGCTTACTGTTATTTTATTTATGGCTGGTGGATGGTGACTTCACAGGCCTTTAACGGCAGCGGAGATACCCGCACGCCTACCTGGATCAATGTGGTTTTCTTCTGGATGATTCAGCTCCCGCTGTGCTGGTGGCTGGCGATTGAACTGGACTGGAAGCAGTCGGGGGTGTTCTGGGGCGCCTTTGTTTCAGAAGTTGCCGCGGGCATCTTTACCCTGTGGCTGTTTACCCGAGGCAAGTGGAAAAGCTATCAGGTTTAAGCCTAGTGCTGAGCTGCCTGGACCATAAAATATCTGAGGGAGTCTATTGTTTTGGCTCCCGAAGCGACCCACAATAGCGCAGCAGTTCCGACACGGTTTTCTGTTCCTTTCGAGGTCTATATGCATCCTGTCGCGCTTTCCATCCTGCTCCTGCTGTGCAGCAATGTGTTCATGACTTTTGCCTGGTATGCCCACCTGAAAGAACTCAATAACCAGCCATGGCTGATCGCTGCACTGGTAAGTTGGGGCATTGCCCTGCTGGAGTATCTTTTTCAGGTGCCGGCCAACCGCATCGGTTTCACTGTGCTCAGTGTTGGTCAGTTAAAAATCATGCAGGAAGTGATTACCCTGAGCGTGTTCGTCCCGTTTTCACTGCTGTATCTTAAGGAGCCGCTGAAACTGGATTATCTCTGGGCGGGCCTGTGTCTGCTGGGGGCAGTCTTTTTCATGTTCAGGAACCGGTTTGTCTAGAAACTCTTTTGGCTAAGAGCTCTTTTGTCCAAGGGACTCTTTTATCCAAGGGACTTATAAGAATTCAATCTTTACAGTAGACGTATAGCAGCATGGAATTTCTTCTCTCTGTCATATTTTTTGCCATTCCGATGGGTATCACTCCGGGACCCAATAACATCATGCTCATGAGCTCCGGCCTGAACTTTGGCGTTCGCCTGAGCCTGCCGCTATTCTCTGGTGTCACCATTGGTTTCCCGCTGATGTTTATCATTGTTGGCACCAGTCTGGGTATTATTTTCAACCAGTACCCGGTCCTGCATGAACTGATCAAGGTCATCGGTGTTTTTTATCTCCTGTATCTTGCCTGGCGGGTTGCCAATGCAGCGCCGACACACGTCGATAACAGCAAGACCCGGCCCTTAACTTTTCTTCAGGCTATGCTGCTGCAATGGGTGAATCCCAAAGCCTGGGTAATGATTACGGGTGCGATAGCCGCCTTCACCACAACCCAGGGCAACATCTATCTGCAGGTTGGTCTGATCGCGCTTGTTTTCTTTTTTGTGGGGCTGTTGACTGCCAGCACCTGGCTGCTCTTTGGCACCTGGCTCAGGAAATATCTAAAATCACCCAAACATCAGCATGCCTTTAATCTATCCATGGCCATGCTGCTGGTTCTATCCATTGCGCCGGTGGCGTATGATCTGATCATCCGCTATTTACTCTAGCTAAAGGTTTTGAATCAAACGACCCTGTTATTAAGCGTACTCTTTGGCTCCATCGGATTGGGCTTCTTCCTCTATGGCCGCAAACAAAAGGTGATGATGCCTTATTTCTGCGGCCTGGCCCTGATGATCTATCCCTATTTTGTGTCCAATGCCTATGTGTCTGCTGGGATTGGCTGTGCCCTGATCATGCTCCCGAATTTCATCAAGCTTTGAGTACTTTCATGTCCGTGAAACCTGACATTTTGTTTCTTTCTCATGGCGGTGGCCCGATGCCACTGCTAGGCGATCCTTTACATGCGGAAATGGTCACCTGTTTACAAAACATCGCACGGGATATCGAAATACCTGCAGCCATTTTACTGATCAGTGCCCACTGGGAAACTGAATCACCACAAATTACTGCGGCCCCGAATCCCGAGCTCATTTATGATTATTATGGTTTTCCAGAGGAATCCTATGCCATCCGATATCCTTGCCCGGGTAATCCTGCACTGGCTGAACAGGTCAGGGACATCCTGAGCAGGCATCACATTCATGCCACGCTGAATGCAAAACGTGGCTACGATCACGGGCTCTTTGTGCCGTTGAAAATCATGTATCCTCAGGCGGATATTCCCTGCATTCAGCTGTCCCTGCTAAGCAGTCTTGATGCTCGGGAGCATCTGAATCTGGGCAAGGCCTTGCAAGGTTTGCAACATGACAAGCTGCTGGTCATAGGCTCCGGATTTTCCTTTCACAATCTGCGGGCCTTTTTCAGCAAGGCACCACAAGAACGGGATGAGGAGAATGAAGCCTTTGAGACCTGGTTGATGGAAACCATAAGCAACAAGGAACTTGATGAAGATTCAAGACGCAGTGCCCTGATTAATTGGGAACAGGCACCTGCAGCCCGTTACTGTCACCCCCGAGAAGAACATCTGCTGCCCTTGCATGTCTGTTATGGCATGGCCCAAACAGCCTGCACCCAAGCCTATGCATTGAATATTTTTAAAAAACAGGCCAGCATGTATCTCTGGAAAAGACATTAACCGATGAAAAAAGCACTGTTATTTCTGTTTATCATTTTCTCACCTTCTGCCTGGGCCGAAGGCGCACACCGTTATTTCGACTGCCACGTGACACTGCTGTGTGATGCAGCGGGCCATTGTGAACCTGCATCGGAATCACTGACTTTTCACCTGGCGCCGCTGGATGCTGATGAGGCAGGATCCGGCACCTTTCTGCTTACCTATCAGGAGCAGGAAACCCAGATGCAGTCGCTGTCGGATGCCGGTCCCTACGTCTGGCAGATTGACAATGTTCGCCACACCCTGCTGGCCAGTTCTGAATCCGCATTTCTCTGGCACCAACTGAACCTGAACGGAACGCCGGATTCCACCATCCGCTATCTGCAGTGTTCCCTGCGCTATTAGGCCCGTATTTAACCCGGATCAAAACTCAGCTCAACAGATTGACCTAGACTGAAAGTATGAGCAGAGAAAATTCGAACACGTTTATCCATCGCTGGATGCAGCATCCCCAGCGACTGCCCCTGCGCCGTATTCTGTTTCAGATTCATCTGTGGTGCGGGATCAGCCTTGGTCTGTATATTTTTTTCATCAGTATCACCGGCTCGGTGCTGGTTTATCGCAATGAGCTTTATGTGGCAGCAACTCCGAACCCACAGATTGTGACAACAGACGCGCCGCAACTGAGTGAACAGACATTGCGTGACAGTGTACTGGCGACATATCCAGGCTATTCCATCAGCCGTTATGTACCTCCGCGTGAAGATCAGGCTGCTGTGGAAATCTGGGTTGAGAATAATGACCAGGTCATCAAGCGCTTTTACGATCCCCGCACCGGCGAAGATGTCGGCAGTGCTGCGCGCCTGGGTCAGATGGCTGTACTGACACTGATAGACCTGCACGAAGGCTTCATGGCCGGCCAGACCGGTCGCCGCATTAATGGGATTGCCGCACTATTCATTGTCCTGATGGTCTTCACCGGCTTGATCATCTGGTGGCCAGGCGTCAAGCGCTGGCGTCGAAGCCTGGTGGTGCACCGGGGCGCAAGATTCAAACGCATGATCTGGGATATCCACAGCATGACAGGCTTCTGGACCGCTGCCTTTATTCTGGTATTTGCAGTCAGTGGCATTTATCTGTGCTATCCGGATATTTTTCACGACCTGGCAGACCGGCTGCAACCGATTACCGATGACAATGCCGGGCAGCGTTTTGTCGATCGTGCACTGTACTGGCTGGCCTTTCTGCATTTCGGTCGCATCAACGGGATTGGCCTGATATGTGATGGTCCCGGTTTTTGTGATCAGTCGGTAAAGGCCCTGTGGGCACTGGCTGGTCTGGCCCCTGCGGCCATGTTTGCCACAGGGGCGACCATGTGGTGGAATCGGGTTCTGAGTCGATGGTTACGCCGGCACCGAACAGCTAGCTGATTTTTCTGAACAGCAAATCCCATACGCCGTGGCCCAGTCGCTCGCCACGTTTTTCAAATTTGGTGACAGGGCGTTCATTGGCTGTCGAGTAGTTTCCTTCACCAGCACAGTTCTCCAGTTCAGGGATGGCACTCAGGACCTCCAGCATCTGCTCGGCATAATTCTGCCAGTCAGTTGCCAGATGAATGGTACCTGCCGGTTTCAATTTAGGCAGCAGTTGTCCCATAAACCCCGGCTGAATCAAGCGGCGCTTATGATGGCGTTTTTTATGCCAGGGATCCGGAAAGTAAATCTGGATTTTGTCGAGGCTCTCGTCAGCAATACAGTCTTTCAGGACCAGTTTGGCATCATCCTGATAGACCCGTAGATTATCCAGTTTATGTTCCGCAATGTTTCGCAAGATGGCGCCAATGCCCGGCGGATGGACATCAACTCCAATAAAATTCTGTTGCGTCTGCTCCCGCGCCATCTGTATCAAGGATTCGCCCATCCCGAAACCGATTTCAAAAACCAGGGGATGAGTATTGCCAAACACCGTGACTGCATCCAGTAGCCCCGATTGACGATCCAGGCCATACAGGGGCCAGTACTGATCCATTGCTTTCTGTTGTGAGGCTGTCAGGCGCCCACCACGGACAACGAAGGATTTAATTTCTCGGTGATGCTGCTCCTGCGTCATGAGGATTTAAGCCATTTCCTGATCAGGCCATAAATAAGCAGCCCCCAGCCCGTCAGAAAAGCCAGTCCACCAATTGGCGTGATATAACCCAGGGCAGAGATATCTGTTAATGCCAGGGCATAGAGACTGCCACTGAAAAGCAGAATACCCAGCTGGAAGGCATAGGCGGCCCGGTTCATGCTTTTTGAGGCCGGCAGTAAATAGGCCAGAAACCCGGCCATCAGCAGGGCCAGGACATGGAACATGTGATAAAGCACAGCCGTCTGCCAGGTGTCCATGCGGGCCTCACTGAGAACACCTTCCAGACCATGCGCACCAAAGGCGCCGAAGACCACCACCAGAAACCCGTTGATGGCGGCGTATAGGATGATGCGTTCAATGGTGTTCACAGCGATACCTCAGATACAAAAAAGCCGCCAGGGTGAGGGGCGGCTTTCGAGGGTTGTTGTTATTGTCAGTTCTGCTTTTTATTAAGCCCTTTTTAAGGCTTATCAGGCTTCCAGAACCGCTTTAACTTTGTTCATGGCATTGCGCTCCAGCTGACGGATGCGCTCGGCAGAGACCTGGTACTTGTCGGCCAGATCATGCAGGGTCGCCTTGTCTTCATTGAGCCACCGCTGTGCCAGAATATCACGGCTGCGCTCATCCAGACCCTCCAACGCCATGTACAGGTTATCCGTACTGGTCTGTTCATAATCTTCATTCTCGACATTACGGGCCGGATCGTAGCGGTTATCTTCCAGATACTGCGCCGGGGCCAGCATCACATCTTCATCATCAGCGTCCGGCGCGCCATCGAAAGAGGCATCATAGACCCCAAGACGGCCTTCCATCTGCATGACGGTATCGGCATCCACACCCAGATCATCGGCAATCTGGTCGGCTTCGTCCTGGCTTAACCAGCCCAGACGCTTTTTCGATCCGCGCAGATTGAAGAACAGTTTACGCTGTGCCTTGGTAGTCGCCACTTTGACGATACGCCAGTTGCGCAGGATAAACTCATGCATTTCAGCCTTGATCCAGTGCACGGCAAAGGAAACCAGACGCACCCCCTTCTCGGGATTGAAGCGTTTGACTGCCTTCATCAGACCGACATTGCCTTCCTGGATCAGGTCGGCCTCGGACAGGCCGTAGCCGGAATAGGTTTTGGCCATGTAGACCACGAAACGCATGTGAGCAAGCACCAACTTACGTGCCGCATCAAGATTATCGCGGTAATAATAATCCTCAGCCAGTGCCTTTTCTTCTTCAGCACTGAGTACCGGAATGGCGTTAACTGCCGTGATGTAAGCATTCAGATCACGACCCGGCACCATGGTGTCGATGACACTCAGGCTCCTGTTCGCCGCTACTTTACTTACTTTGTCAGTCATTTCTCTTTTCCACCTACACTGGTTATCAAGATTCGTCGCAGGACCCAAACCCCCGCGGGGGTCGGAATACTACCACTTATTTACTTAGACCGCTAATCCTTCAATTGGTTCCCAGGCCGCGCCGTTAGGGACTTTGCAAAACATATCCTTACTAATGTAGCGCTGATTTCAGCAATTTCAAGTGTGCTGCTAATAATAATATTCCGTATAGCCAGGCAGCAGCCGATAGCGCGAATTCAGGAAGGCCACGATATCAATCAACTCACTGACCTTCATATTCTCATTCACATACATCGGTGAGGAATTGGTGCGTGAACGCGCCTCGCGTGGCAGCTGTTCCAGATACTGTTCGGAAATCACATGGTCCGGATTGATGATGGACGTCACCAGATCGCCATAGGTTTTGGCAAACATCAGCTCCCCGCCGAGGACCACCGTGAAAGCACGGGTGCCATTGAAATTCAGGTCGACGCCATCCACGACATGGCAATGTACGCAACCCAGCGTTTCAAAAGCCTGCTGACCACGCTCAATGTCTCCACGCAGGATCGGGAAGCGGAAATCACTGGCATAATCCGGATAAGTCCGACAGGCGCTCAAGAGCAGAATTGCCAGACTTACTAGTATCGTTTTCTTCATATTGAAGATTCTCCTGAAAGTTAGTTTCTTCCTTTATTATCAAGTGGCGATGGTAGCACCCTTTTGATCCAGATCAGAAAATGATTTGTGTCTTCAGGCTAGCGTGTCTGCGATAATGCGCCGATGCAATATGACCTGACTCTGGAATTCATTTCCCTGCTCATCGGCACCGGCTTTATTGCCGGATTTATCAATACCATTGCCGGGGGCGGTTCCATGCTGACCCTGCCCGCCCTGATGATATTCGGTATTCCGGCCGATGTTGCCAATGGCACCAACCGTGTCGGTGTTTTTCTTCAGGGCATTGCCGGTGCACGACGCTTCCAGAAGTTGGGAAAACTGGAACCCAGAACCATCGTGCCGACCCTCATCCCGGCGTTAAGTGGCTCCTTGCTGGGCTCGCTGCTGGCCTCCTTTCTGCCGGTCATCTGGCTGAAACCCACCCTGCTCATCACCATGCTGGGCATGGCTCTGCTGATGCTGCTAAAACCTTCCGTGGTCGCGCCCCCTCCGGGCACACCAACCTATACCCTGCAGGAACGTCCTCTGGCCTGGGTGATGCTGTTTCTTTCAGGCGTTTACGGCGGCTTTGTACAGGCCGGCGTGGGATTTATCCTGATTGCTGCCCTGGCCGGCTCCCTGCGTTATGACCTGGTGCGCGCCAACGCACTGAAAATGGCTATCACCGCAGCGCTCACCACCGTCGCCCTGGCAGTATATTTTGTGCGTGACCAGGTATTGATCATCCCCGGCCTCTTGCTGGCAGCAGGTTCTGTTGCCGGTGTTTTTGCCAGTGTGCGCTTTGCGATTTCCGTGCCCCAGGAAGTTTTGAAATGGATACTTTTTGCCATGGTGCTGTTGGCCTGTGCCGGCGCCCTGTTCAGCTGAAACAAAAATGACCCGGCAAAAAAAAGAGAGCCGAGGCTCTCTTTTTTTTTAGAAGTTCTCGAGGTGGCTATTCCACACCTATTCCACAAAAGGCATGAATCGGCCCAGAAGAATCACGAAGACCCAGATGATCAGGGACAGTGCAGCAATCACCTTGGCTCTAAATTCTGCATCCTCACCATCTGCCAGTTTGATCAGGTCCTTGTGTTCACCGAACCAGAACCACAGGGCATTGATACCGGCAATAATCACCAGGCCCATTTTCCACTGGAAAGCAATGTTGGGTCCGTAACGGGCCGGGTTGGAGGCGATAAAAGTGATGCCTGAAATCAGGTTAATGGCAAAACCCAGAATGGCCAGCGGAATGAACTTCATCGCTGCCTGCATATTGATGAAGCGGGCAAAGCCGACAACACGAAGGTCTACGACCAGCAGAGAGCCAAAAAGCAGAGACAGCCCGAAAAAGTGTGCTGTTTCAGCCGTAACGAAAATCCAGGCGGCTTCACGTGAGGCGACACCCAGTGCAGAATCGCCCAGCCAGTCAAATGTTGGTTGCATAAATTCCATCGAACACCCCCTCTACTGTAAATAAGCCATCAGACGACCGGTGATAATGGCTCCGGTCCAGGAGGCTAGACATAACGCTGAAATTAACATGGTGACTTTTTCATCACGCCCACTGCGAATCCCGTTCATAATGACCTTCAGCAATATGCCGCCAATCACGATGAATGCGATTTTAAGCTGGAAAGCACCCTGGAAAATAAAGGTGGAGAAGGCGCCTACCAGCAACAGTAATCCGGAAAACAGGTTCAGAATGAAGCCTGCCCAGCCGATCATGAAAAGACGGTCGTAGGCATTGATTGAAATATTTTTGGCAAAGCCCAGCACCCGTAAATTAAATGCCAGAACCACGCCCATCACCGTCATCATGCCAAGACCGTGAGCTGACAGGATGGCCGGATACACCCAAAAATCGCCATACATGCCGTAAACCCACTGACCAATGGTGCTCAGCTCAACGGAACATACGAAGCCGACTGGCTCAAAACATCCAAATTCCATAGGCAAACCTTTTAAATGCAATAAACCGCTGACGCGGTTTTTCTGTTATTAGCATGAATTCCCGGTAACCCAGGTTTGAAATAAGTCCGAAAACTTATCCAGGCAGGATTGGAATTATGCTTACCCCTAGAGAAAGCTGTGACGCTTTCGAAAGCAGGCGCTAAATTAAACTACCTCCCTGTAATAATCAAGTTTTTAGCGCCGTCCCTTCAAGCCGTCATAAAGTGCTAACTGCTTAAAATAGCACTTTTTTTCGCACTTTCCCGGCTGCCCTTAACGGGTTTAAAACTGTTAATTCTTTACAGGAAGGCCATCCATCGCGCCACACTGATGACACACAGCCAGAGTATCAGTGAGAGGATGCCGATCACTTTCGCGGTCATCGGGGCTTCCTCACCGTCAGCCAGCACGACCAGTTTGCTGTGTTCACCAAACCAGAACCACAGTGCATTCAGTCCCGCAATGATGATCAGACCCATTTTCCACTGAAATCCGACGTTGGCCACAAAGGTTTCCGGACTCCAGGCAAACAGCGTAACTCCAGAGAGAAGATTCAGCGTAAAGCCAAGAATTGCCCAGGGGATGAATTTCATGGCATCACGCATATTGATGAAGCGCGCGAAACCGGCAACACGTAAATCAATCACCAGCAGCGAACCAAACAATATCGACAGGCCAGTGAAGTGGATGATTTCCATGGTGGGGTAAACCCACGGCGTCAGATTGATCCAGTCATGCAGGGCTGAAGTATTAACCCACTCAATAAAAGCATCCATCGTTGTTCCCCCTTATAAATAAGCCATCAAACGGCCGGCCATAATCGCACCGAACCAGGACGCCAGGCACAAAGCGGAATATAACTTGATGGTCGCTTCACTCTTTTGTGCACGAATGCTGCTCATTACCACTTTCATCAGAATGCCGCCGATGACGATCAGGCTCATCTTCACGATGAAGGAACCCTGGGTAATGAATTTTCCAAAGTCGCCGGTCAACAAAATCAATCCTGAAAGCAGATTCAGTACAAAGCCGCCCCAGGCAACCTGGAATAATTTATCGTAGGAAGAAATCGAGATGTTGTTGGCAAACCCCAGGACCCTGACATTAAACGCAAACACAACGCCAAGCACTGTCATCAGCCCAATACCATGGATTAACAGAATCAGCGGATAGGCCCAAAGCTGACCACTGGTCCCCGTCACCCACATCCCAAGAGGACTTAATTCAATTGAACAGACCAGACCAACTGGCTCAAAACAAATGTCATCCATCGGTTAACCCTCAGTAAAACTTTTCGACAGCGTGGATTTCACCACATAATTTTGTGTGACTGAATCATCCTTCAGAATTGTTCCAGTACAGCTTGATTAACATCAAACTGCACAACTATTTCATTATTTTTGAAGTATTCGTCTTTCCCTAAAGAATTGATTGCAGCCAGGTGGAAATATCACCTATTTCTTCAGGGCAAACCGTGTGTGGCATTGGGTAGGATAAAAAACGGGGATTGAAGCCGAGGCTTCTGAGCGCCATCAGGCTTTTTTCTGCCAGCGAAATATCCAGCACGGTATCCTGCGACCCATGACAGACAAGAATGGGCAGATTCTGGTTAGCCGGATGTGGCGTGACTGCCTGCGCGCTCGGGAAGAATGAAGACAGCGCCATCAGCCCTGCCAGCGGTTTGTCATAGGTCAGCGCGGCCTGATAGTTAACCGCGCCACCCTGGGAAAAACCGGCTAGGACAATGCGTTCGGAATCAATACCGCCGGCGACCTCCCGGTCAATCAGTTTGTGTACCGCCATGACGGAAGCCAGCAACTGCGAGGCATTAAAATTACGGCTGCCATCTTCGAGGGCACTGACGTCAAACCAGGCTGGCATGACATAGCCCTGATTCAGACTGACCGGAATTGATGGCGCGTGTGGAAAAATAAAACGGGCGGCACATAAGTCGGGTAATCGAAGATGCGGCACGATGGGCTCAAAGTCATGGCCATCAGCACCCAGGCCGTGCAACCAGATAATCGCCGCATTGGCTGTCTGTTTTGGTTCAATGATGACTGCCGGTAAATATTCACTCATGGCAATTCGCCTGTGAAGAAGAGACTTTGAGAGTAGCGATAATGGATGGGTGGTGCAAGAAAGTGCTTACGTCGCAGAAGCCTTTAGCTGAAAAAGCCCTTAGCTACTAATAAAAAGAATCAGGCGCTTTTAAGTTCCTGCAGCTCTTCCTTTTTTTCAAAACGCTCGTGCAGGTAATGCACAATGGCATCGGGTTCATCCAGCCAGCGTACCTGACCTTTTTCTTCAATGCGCAGACAGGGAGATTTAAGTTTGCCGTATTCGGCCAGCAGATTGTCCTGGTGAATGCTGCACTTGGAGAAGTCCCGGCATTCTATGTCGACATTCAGACGACGGATTTCACGGCGGGCCAGTCGGCTCGCGGGGCAGCCCTTGTAGTCATACAAAGCAATGCAGCTGGCTTCCTTCGCCAGACGTCTGGATTCCTGTTCACTTCTTTCTACAGGCTGGGGCTTGAACAGCCAATCGCTCAGATTGAAAAACGCTGTTCTGATCGCGTGCTTGAATCGCTTTAACATCTACTAACTAACTGGTAAAAACCGGTCTGCTTTCAAAAAAGGCGGCATTATCCACGAAGCTTACTGAGCTGTCGAGCCTTTTTGGAAAGCCCCGGAATAGCTCAGGCCAGCACCCTGCCATCGACGTAAAACCAGCGTCCTTTTTCACGCCTGAACAGGGAAATTTCATGATGCGTCTTTTCCGGGCCATCCCCTTCCCGGAAACGGGCCTTGAACTCTACACGCCCCTGATCACCTTTCTGCTCATAGCGCAGAATCTCCAGACCCTGCCAGTCATAGTCACTGCCATTCAGATCTGCGATGCCAAGATTGCGTCGCGTCGCCGGATGCCAGGTCCCTTTCAGAAAATCGCCATGCCCGCCCAGGGCATAAGCGGCATAGCGTGCCCGTACCAGTTGACGGACTGTCTTGGCTCTGTCTTTACCTGCCAACAGAGGCTCGCAACATTGCGAGGCTTCTTTCTTGCTGCCACAAACACATAATGTCATTGCTGAGATTCCAGAATAGTCATGCAAATGCAAACCTGGTGTGTGCACAAGGACACATCCAGGCCTCATCTACCTCTTTTAACACACCGTTTTTCGCCCGAAAAAATCATTGTTTTTGCACTTTGTGGCCGCAACATAAACTACTGCTTTTGTAGAATCAATCATTAAAAAGAGCAGGCTCTGAGAAGATTAGCAATTTTGCTATAAACGTGTTTATATCTCCTTTCGCCCCCGGTAAACGGGCATTTGCGGGAATATCCATGGGCTAAAAACTGCCGGTCAGAAGCCTGTCGGCCAGACTAAAACATAACAGCATGTACGAATTTTTTTTCAATTATCCGCGAGCAGTTTTTGACGAAAGCGAGTTCATCCTGGCGAGCGGATGGCCTCTCTGGCTGCTGTATGTTTTGCTGGCTCTCGGCCTTGCCACCTGCATCTTCATGCTGGTCTGGAAACGTACAGTGCTTAATGGACTGCAACTGGCCAGTATTGGCCTGATACAGGGCCTGATGCTGGCCCTCGTGCTGTTTGTCCTGTGGCAACCCGCGCTGATGACGGAACGCCTGGTCGGCGGAGAAAACGCGGTTGCCATCCTGCTCGATACTTCTGCCAGCATGGCTATCCAGGAAGATGGCCAGACCCGGATGATGCGCGCCCAGGCCCTGCTCAATGAAGATGGCCTGGATGAAATCAGCCAGACCTATGAAATCCTGTCCTACGGTTTCACCAATGCCGCCTTTGAGCTGGATTCATTCATGACCCTGCCTGACCCGGGGGAAGCGTCCAATATCGGTGATGCCGTTCTGCAGACCCTGCGCTCTGCCAACAATACTTCGCTCGGCGCCCTGATCCTGGTCAGTGATGGCGCTGATAACAGTGGTAGCATCAATGCTGCCACCCTGAACGAAATTAGGGCTTATGGCGTGCCCGTCCATACCGTAGGTATCGGTCGTGAAAACATTCCTGAAGATCTTGAACTGACCCAGATCCAGTTGCCGCAAAAAGCCCTGCCAGGCACCACAGTCGCCGCCGGCGTCAGCATCCTTCACGACCAGGGCGGACTGGCCCGGGTCAAGGTCTATAACGGTGATACCCTGCTGAGCACAGAGGAAATCCAGCTCAGTGCCAACCAGAATCTGACCACCACCTTTATTGATGTGGAAGTCAGTGAGCCGGGGGAGCTGGACCTGCGTTTTTCCATTGATCCAATCTCCGGCGAACGCAACCTGGCTAACAACACCCGCGCCCAGGTGGTGGATGTCCCCGACAGCAGCTACCGGATTTTATATGTCGAAGGCGAACCACGGTGGGAATACAAATTCATGCAACGCGCCCTGGGCGATGACCCCAGTGTTCAACTGACCACCCTGCTGCGGGTGACCCCCAACAAATACTACCGCCAGGGCATTGAAGATCCGTCCCAGTTGGAAGCAGGTTTTCCGACCGAGCGCGCCGAACTGTTCAGCTACGACGCCCTCATCATCGGCAGTGTCGAACTGGCCGAGTTCAGTGAGGAACAGCAGCAGCTGATTCTGGATTTCGTCAGTGAGCGCGGCGGCTCTCTGATGATGCTGGCTGGACTCAATGGCCTTGGACTGGGCGGCTGGCATGAGTCAGTGGTCAACCAGGTTCTGCCTTCGCGGCTCTCCGCTGAAAATGCAGACTTTGTACGTCAGCAGGCAAAAGTGATTCCGACACCGGCTGGCCTCGCCTCTCCGACCCTCCAGCTCGGCAGCACAGCAACTGAAAATGGCGAGCGCTGGAATGCCCTGCCCAATATCGCTGATTATCAGCTGATGGGTCCCCTGCGTCCGGCAGCCACCACCCTGCTGCAGTTTGAAGTAAATGGGGAATTACATCCCTTGCTGGTGACCCAGCCTTTTGGTCGCGGCCAGAGTTATATTCTAGCAACCGGCGGTACCTGGCGCTGGCAGATGAGCATGCCGCTGGAAGATATGTCACATGAAACCTTCTGGCGTCAGTTGGCCCGCTCACTGGTGGCCAATTCCCCGCTGCCGTTTGAGTTGAGCACCACCCTGGAAAATGAAGAAATCCGGGTACGGGCGGAAATTCGTGATCCCGATGCTGAGGAAAATCAGGGCCTGGCGGTGTCGGCTGTCGTCTCTCCTCAGTATGGCCCGGCGATGACCCTGGAGCTGCAGGCTTCAGCGGCCCAACCTGGTGTGTATGAAGCAAGCTTCACCCCCCAGGAAACCGGCCTCTATAGCGTCGAAGCGATTTCGCGTGTTGGTGACACGCCGATTGAATCGGTCCGTTCCGCCATCCGCTACGAAGAAAACCAGGAAGCCTTCAACATCCGACAGAACCGAGCCCTGCTGAGCGGACTGGCCGCTGCCACCGGTGGCCAGTACTGGGAAGCTGATGACTGGGATGAGCTGCCGGAAGCCATTTCCTATTCAACCGCCGGTATCACCGAGCAGGATATCCGCTACCTCTGGGATGCTCCGATCATTTTCCTGTTGCTGATCCTGCTGAAAACGGCTGAATGGTTGCTGCGCAGGACCTGGAGAACCATCTGATGCCTAACAAGTTCCTCTGCAACGCTCTAGCCTTGTCTGTTTTTTCGGTGGCGATCCCGGCACAGGCAGAACTCTATGTCACCATCGTGCAGGGGCTGGGAGGCGAACCGCGCTTTGAAGAACAGTTCCATGAACAGAGCCGCCTGATTGCAGAAGCCTCTGCGGCCCTGACCAATGAAGACAAGATCCGCCTGTTTCAGGGCGATGAAGCCACCCGGGAAAATCTACTCAGCCATTTCGACACAATGAGTGCAGAAATGACCGATCAGGACCGAGCCGCCATCTATCTGATCGGCCACGGATCCTATGACGGCGAAGTCTATAAATTTAATATCCCGGGGCTGGACATCGATAGTGAAGATCTCATCTCGATCATGAACGCGCTGCCGGGCGAGAATCACTTTCTCCTGAATACCTCCAGCACCAGCGGCGCCCTGCTGGAACCACTGGCTGATGAGAACCGGATTCTGATCACGGCAACGCGCAGCGGCAACGAAAAAAACGCCACCTATTTCGGTCAGTATTTTGTTGCCGCACTGAGTGACGGGGAAGCCGATTTGAACAAGAACAACACGGTCAGCATTCAGGAAGCCTTCGATTATGCCCAGCGGCAGGTGGCTGATTATTTTGAAGGTCAGGGACAGCTGGCCACCGAGCATTCTGAAATTCGTGGAGAAGGGGCTGCGCAGTTTGTACTGGCCCGCCTGAACCAGACAGTGATTGATGCCAGTGACAATCCCGAACTGGCTGATCTGCAGCAGCAGAGCGAAGACATCAACCGCCAGATTGAAGATCTGCAATTACGCCGCACCGAATTCAGCAACGCGGAATACATCCAGCAATTACAGGCATTGATTCTTGAGTCCGCCAGAATCAATGAAGCCATCGAAGAATTATCCAACGAGTAGATGAACAAGCCGACAGCCGCCAAGCATCCCGTTCTGCAGCGTTCTGCGCTGATGCTGGCCTGTTGTGCAAGTCTGTTCAGTACCGAAATCCTGGCCCGTGATCATCTACTGGGGGCACTGGATAATGAGATATTGCTCAACTGTGAAAATCTGTACTGGTCAGGGCAGCAGGCGGAAGCCAATGCCTGTTACCTGGGCATCATCCGCACCGTAAATCCTCCTGAAATCCAGGCGGAAGCGATGTGGGCGCTGGGTGACCTATACACAGCCGATGAACTGTTTGAACAGGCCGCGGAACTTGATCCCGACAATGCCATGATTCTGGTGCGTACCGGTGAACTTTACATGCGCACCTATCAGTACCAGGATGCCTACAACTTTTTTAACCAGGCATTACAGATTGATCCCAACAATGCCTGGGCTCACATTGGTGCCGCGCAGGCACTCGCAACCGGTGGTAACCCGGAAGAAGTGAACATGCACCTGGAAGCGGCGCAGACCCATTTTGCCTCCCCTCCCGGGGCCCGCCTGCGGGTAATGCTGATGTCCATCCAGTCGGTCATGGAACGCGACCAGTATGAAGAGGCTGCCAGCCAGCTCGAAGCTGCCTGGGAACTGGCCGAAGATGAGGGCCTGCCCACGATGCAGCTCAACGCCTATACCGCAGCACTGGCTTTCGTCACCCGGCGCGATGATGAAGTACAGACCTATATAGATGCTGCCCTGGCAGAGGCGCCCCGCTACGGCGATGCCTATGCCATCCCGGCTTACTTTGCATCGATCACCCGGCGCTATGAAGAGTCCGGGGACTTTTATCAGAAAGCGGTGGATATCGAACCCGAAAACTGGAACGCGCATCTCGAACTCGGCCAGAACTCCCTGCGGCTGAACCGGATTGAACACGGCATAGAACACATCCGCATTTCCTATGAAGGCGATGGCTTCAATCCCAAGACACTCAACCTGATGCGCCTGCTGGATACCTTCTCCGAAGACTTCATCGACCTGAGTTTCCCGGAACCGGATCAGGGCACTGGCATTCCCGAACTGGTACTGCGTGTCGACCGCGATGAGGCCGATATCATCACTCCCTATGCCCGGGAGCTGGCGGAAAACAGCATGCGTACTTTCGAAGAACGCTACAATTTTGTCGCCAAACAGCCCATCACCATCGAGCTGTATCCCAATCATGAAGACTTTGTGGTGCGCTCCATCGGCATGCCCGGGGTCGGCATCCTCGGGGTTACCTTCGGCTATCTGTTTGCCATGGATTCCCCCACCGGTCACCCGGATGAGACCTATCACTGGGGGACCACGCTCTGGCATGAAATGGCTCACGTCTACACGCTGGAAGCCTCCGAGCATGGTGTGCCACGCTGGTTCAGTGAAGGGGTTTCTGTGTACGAAGAATGGAATACCGGGCCGATTCCTGGCATCAAGATTCCAGCCGGCGTCCTGGAGGCTATGGCGCAGGACATGTTTTTGCCGGTGGCCCAACTGGACGATGGTTTCATGCGGCCTTCCTATGAAAACCAGGTCATCGTATCCTACATGCAGGCCGGTCTGATCTTTCAGTTCATCGCCGATGAATATGGTCATGAACATATCGTCGACATGCTCTATCAGTTTGTCGATGGTACCGATCCGGTCACCGCGATTGAAAATTCCCTCGACATCAGTGCCCGCGAATTTGACCGCCATTTTAAACAGTACATTGATATTCAGTTTGGTCCCATGCTCAACAATCTGGCTGTCTGGCAAGAAGATGTTGGTGCCACCCTGCGGGCCTATCAGGCCGGCGACTGGGAAGAAACTGTTGCCGCGGCTGACCGCGCCATTTTTACCTATCCGGATTACGTTGAGCAGGACAGTCCCTATATTGCCAAGGCCCGTGCCTACGCCCAGCTGGGACAGGACGAGCTGAAATTTGAAACCCTGCAAACCTTCTGGCAGCTCGGCGGCTATTCGGCTTCCTCATTGAAGGAGCTGGCAGACTCCTATCTGACGCGTGATCGGATTGATGAGGCCATCGATGTTTTACGTGACATCCATTATGTGGATCCTTTTGATGCTGATACCCATGGCAAGCTGGGCGATATCTACATGGAGCGGGAGGAATACCAGCCTGCCCTGAATGAATACCTGGTCGCGCTGGCCCTGGAACCGCTGGATCTGGCCTCGGCGAATTACCGCGTTGCTTCCGCCTACCAGGCCATGAATGACACCGAGCAAAGCATGAACTATTTAATGACGGCGCTGGACATTGCGCCGCAGTACCGCCCAGCCCAGCAACTCTTGCTGGAAATGAGCAGAGTAGATAATTAAACACAATCAGGAAACATCGTTATGAGTGAAGAAGCAGTAGAGAATATCGGGTCCGACGAAACCCGCGAACTAGTCACTAACTTTCAGTCCGCCATTGGCGCCATCCGTGAACAGATTCGCGGCACGATCGTTGGCCAGGATGAGGTGGTTGACAGCCTCCTGATTACTTTGTTTGTCGGTGGTCACTGTCTGATTACCGGGATGCCCGGTACCGCAAAAACCCTGCTGGTGCACACCCTGGCAAGTGCACTCGGCCTGAGCTTCAAGCGCATCCAGTTCACCCCGGACCTGATGCCGACCGATATCACCGGTACTGACATGGTGGAAGAAGATCAGTCCACCGGACACCGCGAGTGGCGCTTTATTCCTGGCCCGGTGTTCACCAACGTGCTGCTGGCTGACGAGATCAACCGTACTCCACCCAAAACCCAGGCCGCCCTGCTGGAGGCCATGCAGGAACACCGTGTAACTGCT
>CAZKJY010000003.1:0-23666 GCA_964553165.1 uncultured Enterobacteriaceae bacterium | reverse complement strand
ATGCCTGGCTAAGGGTCTTGGCCGGCTCACGGGCGGATGTTACGGCAGTGGGAGATGATGACCAGTCAATTTATGGCTGGCGTGGGGCCCGGATTGAAAATATCCAGCAGTTCAGTACTGACTTTGCCAACGCTGAAACGGTCCGCCTTGAACAGAACTATCGTTCCAGTGGCAATATTCTCAAAGCAGCCAACACACTCATTGCCAACAATAGCGGACGACTTGGCAAAGAGCTCTGGACAGAAGGCAAGGATGGAGAAACCATCTCGGTATATTCAGCCTATAACGAGCAGGATGAAGCCAGATTTATCTGCAGCCAGATACAGGGTTGGAAAGACCAGGGGAACAGGCTTAGTGAAACAGCCATTCTATACCGCTCCAATGCCCAGTCACGGGAACTGGAAGAGGCGCTGTTACGGGTGGGAATGGCATACCGTATCTATGGTGGTTTTCGATTCTATGAACGCCAGGAAATTCGAAATGCCATGGCCTACCTGAGACTGGTTTCAAACCGTAATGATGATGCCGCCATGGAGCGGGTGATCAATACGCCCGTTCGCGGAATCGGCAATAAAACACTGGAGACATTGCGTGCCTACGCCAGAACTCACAACCTCTCACTCTGGCAGGCTGCCAGCCAGATGCTGGCAGAAAATCAACTCCCTGCCCGCGCAACGCTGAGCCTGAGCGGGTTTATTCATTTGATTAATGAGCTGGAAGATTTTGCTCAGGGAAAAGATCTTGATCATCTGTGTGAGCAGGTCATCACACGCAGCGGCCTGATCGGGCATTATGAAAAAGAAGGTGGCGAGAAAGCAAAAATTCGCAAAGAGAACCTGGAAGAGCTTATCAATGCTGCCAAGTCATTTACCCAGGAAGAGCTGGAAGATGACAATGAAGGCACCATCATGGACATTCTCGCAGCTTTCATTGACAAAGCGGCACTGGATGCGGGAGATGCTCAGGCGGGGGCTGGAGAAGATGCCGTCCAGTTAATGACCCTGCATTCGGCAAAAGGCCTGGAATTCCCACAGGTTTTTATTGCCGGCATGGAAGAAGGTCTGTTTCCGCATCAGATGTCGATTGATTCGCAATCCGGGCTGGAAGAGGAGCGGCGTCTCTGTTATGTCGGCATCACCCGGGCCATGCAAAAACTGTATCTTTGCCATGCCGAATCCAGACGCTTGCATGGAGAAGAAACATTGACGCGCCCTTCCCGCTTTCTGCGGGAAATACCTCAAGAGCTGCTGGAAGAAGTCAGATTACAGGGAAAAATAGCCCGAAGTACTTTTTTTCATGACTATGGCAAAACTGCACACAATGCCAGTGAGCGTGATAATATCGGCTTCGCGGGCGGATCTGGGAACGCTGATTCCCTGAGCCTCGGCCAACGGGTTCGCCATCCGAAATTTGGTGAAGGTATTGTTCTCAATTGTGAGGGCAAAGGCAAAAATGCCAGGGTACAGATCAATTTTGATGAAGTCGGTGGCAAATGGCTGGTCATGTCCTATGCCCGTCTGGAAGCAATCTAGAAGAAAGTGTTAATAAGAGAGAAGGAAACGATGAAAATAAAAACAGGTTTTCAATTAACTGGTCTGATTTTTTGCAGCACATTGCTGCTGGCATGCGGAGGCAACCAGGATCAGACAGCTGCCACCGGTCAGGACGCCGTTGAACAGCAGACCTATGAATGGAAACTGGTGACAACCTGGCCAAAAAATTTTCCGGGTATCGGCATGGTCTCTGAAACGTTTGCCGACATGGTTGAAGAGCTTTCTGAAGGACGCATGCGAATCAGAGTTTACGGCGCTGGTGAACTTGTCCCCGCGCTTGAAGTGTTTGACGCTGTCAGTGCCGGCACTGCCGAGATTGGTCATGGTGCATCCTATTACTGGAAAGGGAAAGCACCCGAAGCCCAGTTTTTTGCAGCCCTGCCTTTTGGCCTCAATGGTGAGGAAATGGAAAGCTGGATTACCTACGGTGGCGGGATGGCGCTATGGGAAGAGCTCTACGAGCCATTTAATCTGATCCCGATGCAGGGTGGCAATACGGGCGTGCAGATGGGTGGCTGGTTCAACAAGGAAATCAACAGCCTGCAGGATTTCCGCGGCCTCAAAATGAGAATCCCCGGACTGGGCGGCGAAGTCATTCAGCGCATTGGCGGCGTCCCGGTCAATCTGGCGGCTGGTGAAATTTACACCTCGCTGCAGACAGGCGTGATTGACGCGACTGAATTTGTAGCGCCACTGAATGATCTGGCACTTGGATTCTACGACATTGCAGACTACTACTATTATCCAGGCTGGCACGAGCCTGGCACGATTCTGGAATTTCTGTTTAATAAAGAAATGTTCGAAGCCCTGCCTTCGGACCTCCAGCTAATCATACGCACCGCAGTAGAGGCGTCCAGTTCCAGAATGAGCACCGAATCCATCGCCAAGAATGCGACGGCACTGAGCACGCTGGTAGAGGAACACAATGTCGAATTGCGTCAATTCCCCGATGATCTGACGGCAGAGCTTTATCGTGTCTCACAGGATATTATCAATGAGCTGGGCCAAAGCAGTGATATCGGACGTCGTATCCTGGCGTCCTATCGAGACTTTGAAGCACAGGTCAAGGACTATCAGGATATCTCTATTGAGGCTTACGACAGGATCCGGGCGCAGCAACGTTAGCCAGCCATTAATGACAGCCTGGTTCTGTCCCCGGGGAAGCCAGGCTCAGTGTTGTTTGGGGATGGCCCGGGTGCGGCCATTGCCATCAATCGCCACAAAGATAAACGTCCCTTCTGCCACCTTGGTCCAGTCCTGACCCTTCACGACATGGCTGACCCAGGCTTCAACAAAGACCTTGATCGAACTTCTGCCAACTCCCACTATTTTGGTATAACAGCCAATTACTGAACCGATGCTGATTGGCGACAGGAAGGAAATGCTATCTATCGCCACGGTAGCCACCTTGCCTTTGGCGACTTTTGAACAGGCAAGATGAGCAGCCATGTCCATCTGGCTGGCCAGCCAGCCGCCATGGATTTCACCATCCTGATTGGTGTCTGCTGGGCGGGCGATGGTCTGGATGGCAAGTTCTCCTTCGGGATGCGGATTGGGGTCAAGGTCCAGGTTGTCAGAATCGATAATCATGATGCATTCCTACAGTAATGAAGGTAGCCAGGTTGTCAGCTGTGGCCAAATGGCTAACAGGACCAACATGAATACCTGAATGGCAATAAAAGGGACGGCACCCTTGTAAATATCTTTGGTCAGTACTTCATCTGGCGCAGCTCCCCGCAAATAGAAAAGGGCAAAGCCAAATGGCGGCGTTAGAAATGAAGTCTGCAAATTTACTGCCAACATGATTCCAAGCCAGACGGGATCAAAACCCATTGCCAGCAGAATCGGCCCCACGATGGGCACCACCATGTAGGTAATTTCGATAAAGTCGAGGATAAAGCCGAGCAGAAAAACGACCAGCATCACGATGATAACAGCCATGGTTGCCCCGCCTGGCAGGCTTTGGAAGATCTCCTCTACCAGGATGTCGCCAGAAAAGCCTCTGAAGACCAGGGAGAAGATTCCCGCCCCGATCAGGATCATATAAACCATGGAACTCACTTTTGCGGTAGAGACAGAAACGTCTCTCAGGATTGCCAGATTGAGCTGCTTTTTCACCAGGGCAAGCAAAACTGCACCAAGTCCACCCACCCCTGCTGCTTCAGTGGGCGTTGCCACCCCGAACAGAATGGATCCGAGCACCGCAACGATCAGGACCAGTGGAGGCAAGAGACCCTTCAGTAACTGCCCAAGCAGGCTGTTGCCCTGCTTAATAGCGTCAATGTCTTCCTGACGGGCGGGAGGCGCCAGATCAGGCTTGATAATTGCCACCACCAGCATGTAAATGGAATAGAGCAGGACCAGAATCAGGCCGGGGATGATGGCCCCGGTAAATAGGTCGCCGACCGACACGGTCTGGGTAGAAAAAATCCCCATGTCGATCTGAGCCTGCTGATAGGCCGTGGACATTACATCACCCAGTAATACCAGCGCAATGGAGGGCGGGATGATCTGGCCAAGGGTGCCAGTCGCACAGATTGTCCCGGTTGCCAGTGAGGGGCTGTAACCGGCTTTTAACATGGTCGGCAGGGATAAAATGCTCATGGTGACCACGGTAGCGCCGACAATGCCGGTACTCGCAGCCAGCAGCATGCCGACAAGGATGACAGACAACCCGAGCCCGCCCCGCATCCGGCCGAATAACAGCGACATGCCACTCAGCAGATCCTCGGCAATTTTTGACTTTTCCAGCATGACGCCCATAAAAACAAACATGGGCACCGCAAACAGGGTGGTATTGGTTATGATGCCGGCATAAATGCGGTTTGGCACCGCCGTCAGAAAGGACGCATCAAAAGTCCCGGTAAGCATTCCGATTCCAGCGAAAGCCAGTGAGGTTCCTGCCAGGGAGAAAGCGACAGGATATCCAGCAATCAACACCAGGCAGATGCAGATAAAAAGCAGGAAGGGCATGAACTCCATCATAGTGTCTGACTTTCCTCTTCATCGAACTTGAGATCCGTGCCTGCCGGTCCCAACAGAAAAGTCAGATTACGAAAAATTTCAGTCAGGCCCTGTAGCATCAGAATGAAACACATCAGCAGGATGCTTGTTTTGAGCAGATAGACGAAAGGAAGCCCGTTAGCCTCCGGAGAGTCCTCACGGATCGCCCAGGAAGACATCACATAATCCCAGCAGCTTAACAGAATGAAAATGGCAACAGGCAGCAGCAGAAAGACAGAGCCCAGCAGATTTACCCAGGCCTTGTAGCGAGGCGTTGCGCCGCTGTAAATAATATCAACCCGGACATGACCGTTATGCTTGAGGGTAAATCCGACGGTGAAAAAGACCAGAATTGCATTGATGTAGATAACGGATTCCTGCACCGCAATAGAGCCGGTATTAAACACGTAGCGGGTAACGACCACATAGCAGGTGACCAACACCATGAGAACGGAACAGTAGGCGGAAACCTTGCCCAGTTGTTCGGTGAAACTGTCCAGAATTTTTATTATTGTTGAGACTTTATTCATGTCTGATTACTTGGCCAGCCCAGCCCCCGGAATCCTGCCCGCATGAGGGGATGGGCAGAGTCAGAGTTCAGCTTCAAAAAAAGCCGAAGAATAGCATAAAAGCGGCCAAAACCGTCGCTAAATCAGCAGCAGACGCAGGCTTAACCAGATCAGCGAGGCAAAGACCAGCAAGGTCACCAGTCCCAACAGGGAGTACAAGATCAATTTGCTTCGGATGACTACCCGGTGCCAGAAGCTTTCATGCGGCGCGGGGATTGTCGGCCTGATCTGATAAAGCTCAATATTGGCCAGGATCAGCATGCCCCAAAGCGAGGCAACTATGGCGGGCTCCAGCAGATCAAGCGCCAGCCCAGAGCTTGCGACCAGACAATAGGAAGTAAGCAGCAGGGAGAGCAGGGTAAAGATGATCAGTGGAAATTTCAGTGGCCTTAAAAAGCGGGCGCAACGATGCAGGATCAGCAAAATGGTTTGCAAGATACCCTCTTGTGCCCTGCGCTAAATGTGAACAGTCAGCAGATCACACTCAACGCCATGGGAAACCCCCGTGGATGTGGAGCCAAAAATCAGTTCCCAGCCGTGGCGGGCATGATTTCCCATGATGATCAGATCTGCCTTGATTTCGCTCGCCAGCTCACGGATTTCCCTGGCTGGCTGACCAAGAGCGGTATGCAACCGGTGTTCCGGGATGCCGAGATTGGCGCCCATTTCCAGCAGGGTGTTACGTGCCTGGGTGGCCGCTTCCTGATGCAGGCCGTCCACATCGATACTTGATACTTCGATGGCATAGCCCACCGCAATGGGCTCGATAACGTGGATCAGGCTCAGCTGGGCATCATTGGCCTTGGCAATTTGTCTGGCTTTGTCGAGGATCACAGCGGAGTCCTTGGACAGGTCTACCGCCACGAGAATTGATTTATAGAGTTTCATAGCATACTCCCTGGCTGGGTGAAGAATCCCCTTTTGACTCAAGTGTAGTTATTAGACTCTACGACTACAAGCGGCAACTTGATACAGGTCAACGTGGCAAATTTGATATTATTCAGCACCAAAGGGAGTTAAATCGTGGAAAAGAAACAAACGGCAATACTACAGCTGCCGGCGGGTCTGGACAGTCATGGACAGCAGGTCCTGGAACGACTACAGGCAGGCCGACTGGACCGGGAAGGCTATTACGAAATACTGCAATCTCCGCTGTTTATCCGAAACCTTGCCAAAGGGGACATCATTGCGGTCAAACCAGACACACCAGACCATTTCACCCTGATTCAGCGTAGCGGCAATCTGGCCATTCGGGTTTTCCGGAAAGATGATCTGGGAGCGCTGGAACTGGCCCTCACGCCAGAAGTTGAGAAACTGGACGGTTCTCTGGATCTGCAAACCCAAAGAGGAATGAGTTATTCACTGCATGTTAATCTGGGCTTTGCCGCCATCGAAAACCTGTTCGATAACATGATGGCCTCCTTTCCTGGAACAGTCTGGTATTATGGCAACGTTTATGATCCTGCAGATGGTACAAGTCCGCTCAACTGGTGGGATAGTTTTATTAACCAGGTTTAACCAGAGAACAGCATGCTTATTGTAATATCGCCAGCAAAAACCCTCGATTTTGATAGTCCCGTTCCAAGCCAAAAATATACGCAGCCTGACTTCCTCAAGGATTCGGAGGTGCTGGTGAAAACGTTACGAAAATATTCCCCGGATGATATTGCTGAGCTGATGCATGTCAGTTCGGGAATTGCGGAACTAAACGTTGGCCGCTATTTAAACTGGGACAGAAAATTTTCGCTGGAAAATGCGCGGCAGGCGATTTATGCCTTCAAGGGAGATGTCTATACGGGACTGGATGTTTCCCGGCTTTCAGCCAGCGATATCAACTTTGCCCAAAAACATTTGCGCATTCTGTCGGGACTCTATGGTTTGCTCAGGCCATTGGATCTGATGCAGCCCTATCGCCTGGAGATGGGCACAAAACTGCAAAACAGCCGGGGCGACGATCTGTATGAATTCTGGCGGGAAAAAATTTCAGCGGCTGTCAATCAGGCATTGGACAGCCAGGGAGACAGGGTGCTTGTTAATCTGGCCTCAAATGAATATTTCAGGGTGCTTGATCTGCGAACATCAGGGGCAAGAATCATTACGCCGGTGTTCAAGGATTACAAAAATGGTCATTACAAAATCATCAGTTTTTTTGCGAAAAAAGCACGCGGTCAGATGACAGCATTTATGCTTCGTAATCGGCTTGGAACCGTGGAATCCCTGAAAACGTTTAATGAGGATGGATACCGCTACAGCGCAAAGGAATCCGATGAAGACACGCTGGTGTTCCTGCGCAAACAGACCTAAAGGCCAAGATGCCCCAGCGCCTCCAGGATTTCCATAGTGATACGCGCAGCTTTTGGATGCTTTTCCTCAAGTTCTTCAAGCAGTTCTTCGGCAATATCCTTGATATCACCGTTTGGCGGCTGAGGTCCTTCCCAGTCATCAAGCTGTGACTGCAACTGAGCCAGCAACAGCTCCTGCTGCGGGCTGGTCTCGTCGCTGGACAGGCGCTCATGGAGGTCGGAAATCAACCCTTTAATTTTGGCCTTTGGCATAAACTTGCTCCTTGGTTACATATCAGCAGCATAAAGTCTTCTGAACAGGTGGCGCAACAGAAAAAATTGCGCCGTGTCAAACAAAGCTAACTTTCGCTAAAGTCTCCGTTTGAACAAGTCAGGGTTATGGTAATGACGTGAATTCCGTGACACGCCAAAAAGCGTACATCCCTGTACAGGCTCGGCTGGTGACCTCCTGTCACCAGACGGTCACAGAATTCACGTCACTACCATGAACAATTAAGAGACTTTTAAATAGAGGCACTGCTTAATTTCCTTCCTTTTTGAAAGGCAGATGATCTGCTGCATAGCGTTGGTATTGTTGCAGATGCTGTTTTTCCTCATCAAGGAAATGTTCTATCGCGGCACTGAATTGCGGATGGGAAATCCAGTGATTGGAATAGGTTGTCACAGGCTCAAAGCCTCGCTGAATTTTATGTTCACCCTGTGCGCCAGAATCAAAACGACTCAACTGATGCCGGATGCAGTATTCAATACCCTGGTAATAGCAGGTTTCAAAGTGTAAAAACTGCCATTCCTCATCACAACCCCAATAGCGACCATAGAGCGTCGTATCGTCTTTGAAACAAAGCGCGCCGGCAATATAGCGATCGTCCTTTCTGGCCAGAATCAATAAAATCTGATCCGGGAGCAAGCGGCCCAGCTCAAGAAAGAAGGGAAGATTAAGATAGGCGCTGCGTCCACGAACCAGATAGGTGTTCTGATAAAAGCGATAAAATTGTTGCCAGTGCGCTGTTTCGATTTCGTTGCCCTGCAGCCATTCAAACGCAATGTCATTCTGTTCAACATGGCGCCTTTCCTTTTTGATATTTTTTCGTTTTCTCGAAGAAAAGCCTTCCAGGAAGTGATTAAAATCCTTGTAGTTACGGTTGAACCACTGGTACTGACAGCCAATTCGCTGCTGCATGCCAAGTTGCATAAGACGATCTGAATTTTCATGATCGGGAAAAAGAATATGCCAGCTGGATGCCTGGACAGTTCTGGCAAAAGCCCGAACACTTTTATGTATAAACTGCAGCAATTCCACAGTATCCTGATCCTCGGCCATAACAATTCTTGGACCACAGGAAGGCGTGAATGGAATTGCCGTCAGCAGTTTTGGATAATAGTTGAGGCCATGTCGATGATAGGCATCAGCCCAGGACCAGTCGAAGACATACTCCCCCATGGAATGACTTTTTAAATACAGCGGCATCAGGGCGAGCAGCCGGGCATGCTGATCCCTGATCAGCAAATGTCTGGCCTGCCATCCAGTGCCCGTACTGGCACTGCCGCTACGTTCAAGGGCTAGCAGAAACTCATGTCGTAAAAAGGGATAGCTGTTAGACAGCAAGCCGTTCCATTCATCGGCGGCAATATCAGCCAGGCTTTCCAGAAAAATGGGTGTTAGGGTCTGACTCATGCCGAACAAGTATTTATTGAATCACCAATATGGGGTAAGGTGCGGTGAGAATTCCGTTGCCAGTCCTTGAGTGTACAAGAAGCCTCAATATGAACAAAGTCCTGGAAAAAGTATTAATCGATGCAGAAAAGGTTTCCGTGCATGGCGGCCATAGCGGTCAGTTTTGCCAGCATGCCAGGGATGATCTGGAATCCATCATTCAGGCCTATGTGGACCAGGGTTTCAGCTGGGTCGGGATTACCGAGCATGTACCGCCAGCATCTGACAGCATGCGCTATCCCGATGAAACGGAAGCGGGCCTGAGTGCTGAATTTCTACAGCAGAGGTTTGCCGACTATTTTCGCCTTGGTCGGCAATTGCAGAAAAAATATGCAGACCGGATTGAGATTCTGCTGGCCTTCGAAATTGAATTTTATCCCGGGGCAGTGGAGCATGTTCGTGCCTTGGTGCGACGGTACCAGCCTGACTATCTGGTTGGCTCCCTGCATCATGTTGGCAGTACTGGCATAGACTATAATCTGGCGCATTATCAGCAGGCCCTGGAAAAGGCAGGCAGCATAAACCAGCTGTATTGCGATTATTTCGATGCCCAGTTCGAAATGCTGCAAACATTCTGTCCAGCGGTGGTGGCGCATTTTGACCTGATCCGGATTTATGACCGTGATTATCTGCGCACCCTCAATGTGCCGGAAGTGAAAACCAGAGTGGAGCGAAACCTGGACTTTATTGCGGACAATAATCTCATTCTGGATTTTAATCTGCGTGGCTTTGACAAAGCCCTGGAGCAGTACCCTTCCCTGAATATCGTTAAACTGGCGCTATCGAAAAATATCGCCCTTGTCCCGGGAGATGACTCTCATGGCATTTCTTCCGTGGGTAGAAATTATGATCAGGGACTCACGGTACTGAAAAACCTGGGTGCTTCACTGGATTGGCAAAAGCCCCGGCTGATTGATTATTCAGGGGCTGCGCCCTAAAGCAGATAATCCAGCACCGTCCCCAGAAAAATTATCAGCCCGACATAGTTGTTATTGAGGAAAGCCCGAAAACACCCTTCTGGCTGGCGACTCCAGGTCAGGCTATGCTGATAAATAAACAGCAGACCAGCCAGAACCAGGCTCAGTTCGAAAGCATTGCCAAGGCCAAAATAGTTGGCGCTGAGCGCCAGTGTGATGAGAAAAGACAATTGCAGGAAGCCGATGACCATGATATCTGCTTCGGCGAAAAGAATGGCCGTTGATTTGATGCCGACCTTGAGATCATCTTCGCGGTCAACCATGGCATATTGCGTATCGTAGGAAATGGTCCAGAACAGGTTGGCAATGTACAGCAGCCAGGCCTGGGCAGGCAGAGAGCCCGTTTGAGCGGTAAATGCCATCAACCCGCCCCAGGAAAAGGCGGCGCCTAGCACCACCTGTGGCAGATGGGTATAGCGTTTCATGAAGGGATAGATCAGGGCAATGGCCAGCCCCCCAAAAGACATGAGTATGGTCAGGGGGTTAGTCAGCAGCACCAGCAGAAAGGCAATAAAACACAAGCTGGCACATAATAACAGGGCTTCCTTGGGGCTGACTTCACCACTTGCCAGGGGGCGATCGCGGGTTCTGGCAACCCTGCCGTCAAAATCGCGGTCAGCAAAATCGTTGATACAGCAGCCCGCAGATCGCATGAGCAAACTGCCCAGGGCAAAAATAGCGACCAGGGCAGTATCAGGGCTGCCTTCTCCCGCAATCCACAGGCACCAGAGCGTCGGCCACATCACCAGGAAGGTGCCTATGGGTCGATGCATCCTTGTCAGACGCCAGTAGAGTGGCAGCCTGGCAGTCGCGGCTGGAAATCGGCTCTGCAGTTTTTCCCAGAGTCGGGATCGCCTATCACTCAGGTTCAGGCGAAGACGTTTAAATGTGGATGAAAACAACATAGGGCTTCTGAAAAACGTGAGGGATTATTATAGACAGTCCTCATAGGTGATGACACAAAATATCAGGACCTGGGAGCATTGAATATCAGGATGGTCACTGTTTAAATAGTTTTTCTTCTCGCGACCACATTTAAGTCAGACAGATGCATAAACTAAAACTTCACTGGCAGATCCTGATTGCGATCATACTTGCTTTTATCTGCGGGCGGCTCTCGGGCACAGAACTCGGGGTCTTCGGGGTCAGTTTTTATGCCATGTATGAATTCCTCGGCACCCTGTTTCTTAACGCCCTGAGCATGATCATTGTTCCGCTCATTATGTCTTCCATCATATGCGGCGTAGCTAATATTGGCGGAGGCAGTGATCTTGGACGGTTGGGAGGCATGACAATCGGGTATTACGCTATGACCAGTACCCTGGCCATCCTGGTAGGACTTCTGTTTGTCAATCTGATAGCCCCCGGCCTGATTGATGGCAGTCCAGCAGGTGATCAGCTCAATCTGAGCATGGACCGCGAGGCGTTGAGTTCGGCAGTTGCCAGTGTGGAAGGTCGCGGTGGCAGTGATATTGCAGCCATTTTCTTGAGAATGATTCCGACCAATGTGATCGCAGCAGCAGCAGACGGGCAGATGCTTGGGCTGATTTTTTTCTCTCTGGTGTTTGGTTATTTCATGATGCAGATTCCCCATCGCCAGGGTGAAGTGTTGCTGGATTTCTGGAAAGGCGTCTCCGAGACGATGATGCGTATCACCATGTGGGTAATGCGTTTCGCACCATTCGGAGTATTTGGCCTGGTGGCGGCAACGATTGCCGAAACCGGCTTTGCGGCTTTCCGCCCCATGCTGGTATTTTTTATGACCGTTTTACTGGCGCTGGCGGCCCATATGTTTATTGTGCTTCCCCTGCTACTGAAATACCTTGGCAGGGTGAGCCCGATGGCTCATTTTCGTGCCATGGCACCGGCAATACTGACGGCATTTTCCACGTCTTCTTCCTCGGCAACCCTGCCGCTGACCATGGAGTGTGTGGAAAAGAGAGCCGGCGTTTCAGAGAAAACGACGAGTTTTGTCCTGCCTCTGGGCGCGACGGTGAACATGGATGGCACGGCACTGTATGAATGTGTTGCTGCCATTTTTCTGGCCCAGGCCTATGGTCTGGAATTATCTTTCGCCACCCAGTTTAGTGTGGTTCTGATTGCCTTGCTGACATCTATTGGTGTCGCCGGGATTCCGGCAGCCAGCCTGGTTGCGATCACGGTAATCCTGACGGCAGTAGGTCTTCCGGTGGAAGCGATTGGCCTGCTCCTGGTCACTGACAGAATCCTGGATATGTGCCGGACGGCGGTGAATATTTTCAGCGACTCCTGCGGCGCAGTGATCATTGCCAAACGCCAGGGTGAGCTTGGCATTCTTGAGCCCCAGCCCCAGCCTGCTTAATCTGTTGCTGACGGATCAGACATTGCCGTATTGCTGTTTACTGGATAGCCAGCGGTCTATCAGGGGCTCAACAAGTGCGGGGGAATCCTGCCGCAGCTTTTCTGCCCAGATTTTGATCCTGTCCTGCAAATGTGCGTCCCGGTTCAGGTCGGCCAGTTTGTAGCTCATCAAACCAGTCTGTCTTGTCCCCAGTACTTCGCCTGGCCCACGGATTTCCAGATCTTTCTGGGCGATGTAAAAGCCATCGTGACTCTGGCGCATGATTTCAAGACGCTGCTGGCTCAGCTCGGAAAGCGGCTGATGGTAAAGCAGAAGGCAGTGACTGTCTTTGCTGCCCCGCCCTACCCGGCCACGCAGCTGGTGCAACTGTGCCAGACCGAGCCGTTCCGGATTTTCGATGATCATCAACGAGGCATTGGGGACATCCACGCCAACCTCAATCACGGTGGTGGCTACCAGGAGCTGGATTTCGCCGAGTTTGAAGGCGGTCATGATGGCGCTTTTTTCAGCGGCCTTCATCCGACCATGAATCAACCCGACGCTAAGATTTTCCAGCTGGGACTGCAGCAGCGTATAGGTCGCTTCAGCCGCCTGACATTGCAGGGCTTCCGACTCCTCAATCAGAGTACAGACCCAGTAGGCCTGGCGGCCGCCATGACAGGCCTCGTGAATCCGGGAAATGACCTGTTCCCGGCGGGTATCGGCAATAAGCACGGTATTGACCGGCGTACGGCCGGGCGGCAATTCATCAATAATTGAGCAGTCCAGATCAGCATAGGCGCTCATCATCAGGGTGCGGGGAATGGGCGTCGCCGTCATGATCAGCTGATGGGGCGTCAATCCCTGCCCCTGCCCCTTTTCCAGCAGGGCCAGTCGCTGATGAACGCCAAACCGGTGCTGTTCATCCACAACCATCAAACCGAGTTGCCGGAAGCTTACCTCATCCTGAAACAGGGCATGGGTTCCGATCACTATCTGTGCCTGACCGGAAGCAATCCGGGCCAGCACTTCCTGCCGGACTTTGCCCTTTACCTTGCCGCTCAGAAAACAGATATCAACAGCGCTCCCGGTCAGCAAGGCCGAAAAATTCAGGAAATGCTGCTCTGCCAGAATTTCAGTAGGTGCCATGATGGCGACCTGAAGCGCATTCTCAACACTCTGCAAGGCTGCCATCAGCGCCACCATGGTTTTACCGGAACCGACATCGCCCTGTAGTAGTCTGAGCATGGGAGTGTGTGAGGCAAGATCACTGGCAACTTCCCCAAATGTCCGCGCCTGTGCTCTGGTCAGCTGAAACGGCAGGGATTGCAAAAGCGCAGGGATCAGCAGGGTGCTCTTTTGCATTGCCGGAGCACGCTCACGCCGGGCCTGGTCACGAAGCCGGCGCAGACACAGGAAATGTGCCAGCAGCTCCTCAAAAGCCAGCCTTTGCTGATAGGGATGCGTGCCTGCTTCAAGCTGGTCAATGCGGGCATTTTGCGGGGGCCGGTGAACAAAATTCAGGGACGCTAAAAGAGACGGTGCGTTGAGCTCCTCCAGCAATGGTTGCGGCAACAGTTCAGGCAAGGCATCTGGAAGGCTGTTTACCAGAGCCAGGGTTTGCTCGACCAGACTGCGCAGGCGGACCTGTTGCAGCCCTTCCGTCCCGGGATATACCGGCGTCAGCGTCAGATCACCTACATAGGATTCATCTGCCCCAAGCAGCTTGTATTCTGGATGATAGAGTTCAATGCCACTGCGGCCCCAGCGTGCTTCGCCAAAACAGCGGATGCGACGACCTTCAGCCAGGCCTTTTTGCTGGGCAGCACTGAAATGGAAAAAGCGTAAAGTGGCCAGACCGCTCTTGTCCTGAATCTTGACCAGCAAACTTCTTCGGCGACCAAACACGATGGCACTGCCAATGATGACGCCTTCAATCACAACATCCCGACCGGGCTGCAGTGCAGCAATGGGGGTTACCCGGGTACGGTCCTGGTAACGCTTAGGCAAATGAAACAGCAGGTCCAGAACAGTATATATATTGAGATTGTGCAGCTTCTTTTCCAGGGCAGGACCGACGCCACGAAGTTCAGTTAATCGCATGCGTCGGAGCTCACGTGCTGCAGTTCTGGAAGTTTGCAATGTCATGAATGAATTTTAGGGGGTTTTGTCTGGCTGTGCTAATGGCTTCTGGCATCGTGACCCTGCCGGTGACATACTGTAGAATCGGCTGAAAACAAAGTGACACAGTGCAGTCAAGTTTATGAAGAGAACTGGCTCCCTAACCTTAAGATGTCATTGCCTCTACAGAGTGCATTTCAAGCTGGTGCCTGCCAGACTGGGTTCGATCAAAATCAGCACAGCGTCTCCTCAGATAATGTTTCCCGAACCATAATTTTCAGTGCCATGCCGGTTGCCAAATTACTTTTAGTGGACAGTGATCACAACCTGGTTGATAGTGGCAAGCAGTCACTTGAGGCAAACGGGTATCAGGTACAGGTAGCAAAATCGGCCGAAGATGCGCTCAGGGTGCTCAGCGAAAGAGAACCCGATTTAATGGTACTCGAACTGAATCTGCCTGATCTGAGCGGGCTTGAAGTACTTGCGTTTATCCATAAAAAGAAATTAGCAACCTCCGTCATTGTGGTCAGTGCTGAAACTGATTTTGATAGGGTGAGCAAAGCATTTCGATTTGGCGCATTCGATTATCTGCAAAAACCCTTCGTCTTTGATGATCTGCTGACGACCATTGAAAAAGCCCTGAGCAAACATGAACTGGAGCAGGGTTTTCTCTCCTTGCGGAAAAAACTTGAACGCTCGGAACGATTACACCGCTTTATGGTGGAAAGCTCGCCGGACATAATCTTCATTGTCGATAAGGAAGGACGATTTGTCTTTGCCAATAAACGTGCGGAAGAAGTTCTGGGTTACAGTAAAAATGAGCTTATCGGGGAACATTATTCCCATATTGTTGAACCTGCCTATCTGGATCAGGCTGCCTACTGTTTTCAGGAGCGCCGGGAAGGATCACGGGCTACGCGAGATGAAGAAATCTGGCTGCGTTGCAAACCGGGAAGCCAGCTTGGTGAAAACAAAAATAAAATTGCCATAGAGATGAATTCCATTGGCGTGTATGAACATGATGATAGAAAACAGGGAGAAAAGGTTTTTTCGGGGACCTATGTGGTTGCCAGAGATATTACGGACAGGCTGGCATCAGAAAAACTGATTCACTATCAGGCCTATCATGATCTGTTAACCGGCCTGCCTAACCGAGCCCTGTTTATGGACAGGCTGAGTAATGCCTTCAATGTTGCCCGGCGGGAAAAGCATAGTCTGGCAATCATGTTTCTTGATCTTGACCGATTCAAGGTGGTCAACGACAGCCTCGGCCATTCAGTCGGCGACATTCTGCTTAAGCGGGTGAGCGAACGCCTGCGGGAATGCCTGCGTGAAAGCGACACACTGGCAAGACTTGGCGGCGATGAGTTTACGGTGCTGCTGCCGGAGATAGCTGAGGTGGAAGATGCAAAAACGGTGGCCGAAAAGGTTGTCAATGCCATCAAGGGACCCTTTTATGTCAACGAGCATGAGCTGCATGTGACCGTGAGCATCGGCATTTCCGTGTATCCGGATGACGGCGATGATGCCGAAACCCTGATAAAGCATTCCGACGTTGCCATGTATTACACAAAGGAGCAGGGAAAAAACAATTTCCATCGCTACAAATACAACATGAGCGTAAAAAACAATCTCTTGTTGAGCATAGAGAATGAAATTCGGCTAGGGCTGAAAGAAAAGCAGTTTGAAGTGTTCTATCAGCCACAAATCAACCTGAAAAGTGGAGAAGTGGTTGGCCTGGAGGCGTTGTTACGCTGGAATCACCCTAAACAGGGCCTGCTCTCCCCCTCCCATTTTCTGACGGTCGCCGAAGAATCTTCACTGATCTGTGAACTGGGAGACTGGGTGCTCGATGAAGTACTGACACTGATGCAGAACTGGTTACAGGAAGGCATAACGATAAACCGTATTGCGGTTAATTTTTCCAGTAGGGAAATAGAACAGAGTAACTTCGTGGATAAAATATTGCAGTCCCTGCAGTCGCATCAGATTTCAACCAGTCTGCTGGAAATTGAAGTGACGGAAAGCGTGTTGATGAAGGACATGGAAAACACCATCAACAAAATGAAGCAACTGCATGATGCCGGGATCAATATCGCGATAGATGATTTTGGCACTGGCTATTCATCCTTAAGCCTGTTGCAGAAGCTGCCTATTACCCGGTTAAAAATTGACCGCAGTTTTATCGAGGACATGGAAGAAGAAACTGACCGTTCAATTATTGAGGCCATTGCACACATGGCCAAAGGGCTAAAACTTGAAATGATCGCAGAAGGCGTTGAACAGGATTATCAGCTGCGATATTTAGAGCAGCTGAACTGTCCGGTTGTCCAGGGCTATGTCTTTAGTCAGGGGGTCCCGGCCGAGGAGGCCAAGAAATTCATCAAGTCGACACAAAACCTGATGCAACAACAGGGTTTCAGTTCTTAAGGCGACTGACCTTGCTGACAGGTTTGATCACACGTACCCGCTTCATGACTCGCGCCAGGTGAATCCGGTTTCTGACGTTGACGGTCAGATTGACAATACTGAACTGCGCATCCCGATCCACCATGCTGATCTTTTCAATATTGGCTTCACAGGCAGTCACGGCATTGGCCAGGGTGGCAATGATGCCGCGCTGATGCTCAAGTTCTATTCGCAGTTCGACAGGAAACTCGCCTTCAACGCCCGGATCCCAGCGCAGGGGCAAATGCTTTTTCGGATCATTGAGAATTTCAGCGACATTGTTGCAGCTTTCGACATGGACAATCATGCCGCGTCCTGAAGAGACATAACCAACGATGGGGTCACCGGGAATCGGGTGACAGCATTTTGCAAAAGACATCACCATGCCCTCAGCGCCGTGAATGGCGAGGGCGGCATCATTTTCACCAGGCACCGGACGATTGGAATCATCCTCTGGCAGCAGTCGACGGGCAACAATGTAAGCCATGCGATTGCCCAGGCCAATATCTTCCAGCAAATCATCCAGCACATCGAAATCGGTTTCTTCCAGCAAACCGCCGACTTTATCCTTGGGGATATTGGAAAGGTTATAGCCAAAACCGGCCAGCGTTTTATTGAGCAAGCGGCGCCCGAGAGTGATCGCTTCTGAGCGGCGCTGCTTTTTCAGGTAGTGACGGATATTGCTTCTGGCCTTGCCGCTGACGACAAAGTTGAGCCATGCCGGGTTGGGGTGTGTACCGGAAGCAATGATTTCAACCGTCTGGCCACTTTGCAGCGGCTGGCTCAGGGGAGCCAGCCGGCGATTGATACGGCAGGCCACACAGGAATTGCCGACATCGGTGTGGACGGCATAGGCGAAATCAACAGCCGTGGATCCGGAGGGCAGCTCCAGAATCGCCCCCTTGGGGGTGAAAACATAAATTTCGTCCGGGAACAGATCAGTTTTGACATGCTCGATAAATTCCCGCGAGTCTCCTGCCTGCTCCTGCATTTCCAGCAAATCCTGCACCCACTGTCGGGCACGGATATGGCTCTGGTTAGGCATTTCATTATTGGACTTGTAGAGCCAGTGTGCAGCAATCCCGTTGTTGGCCATGGCCTCCATTTCTTCCGTACGAATCTGGATTTCGATGGGGATGGTATGAATACTGAACAGCGTGGTGTGTAGCGACTGGTAGCCATTCACTTTGGGGATGGCAATATAATCCTTGAAGCGCCCCGGTACCGGTTTGTACAGATTGTGCACGGCACCCAGTATGCGATAACAGGTATCGACTTCATCGGTGACAATGCGGAAAGCAAACACGTCGGTAATTTCCCGAAAAGATTTACGCTTCTCACGCATTTTTTTGTAAATGCTGTATATATGCTTTTCACGGCCGATGACACGCCCAGGCAAGCCTTCCCGTTTCAGACAGGCTGTCAGCGCCGTTTCAATCTGGGAAACAATTTCCTTGCGGTGGCCGGTGATGCTTTTGACGGCGGCTTCCAGTCGACGTGCCCGCATCGGGTAGAGCGCAGCAAAACCAAGCTCCTCCAGTTCAATCCGGGTATTGTTCATGCCCAGCCGGTTGGCGATGGGGGCATAAATCTCCAGCGTTTCACGGGCAATGCGACGTTGCTTTTCGGGTTTCAGTGCTGACAGCGTACGCATGTTGTGAAGACGATCAGCCAGTTTTACCAGGATGACCCGGATGTCCTTGGCCATGGCGAGCGCCATTTTCTGGAAATTTTCTGCCTGGGCTTCGGCGCGGGTACTGAATTCGATGCGATTGAGTTTGCTGACGCCTTCAACCAGTTCGGCTACTGCCTGACCGAACTGACTGGCAATGGCCTGTTGGGTAATGCCGGTATCTTCAATGACATCATGCAGCATGGCGGCAGCCACACTCTGATGATCCATGTGCATTTCCCGCAGGATACCGGCAACAGCCAGTGGATGGGTGACGTAGGGGGCCCCGGACATGCGTTGCTGGCCGTCATGGGCCTGTTCGGCATAATAATAGGCACGGCGGACAATATTGACCTGGGCGGGGCCCAGATACTCTGCCAGGCTCTCAGCCAGTGCTTCAATAGTGTCAGTGGTAATAAAGCCTCCGTGGAGTGAGGAACAGAGGCTTGTCAGAGAGCCTTACTGCTCGTCACTGTCTCCGTCAGTGTCAGCCTGCGCTTCCTCTTCCTGAGACTCTTCCGCCACCAGCTCGGCGCCCATGGCATCTTCGATAGAGATATCATGTCTGGACTGGCGGGCGATGCGTTCGGCATCCTCAGAAATCATGCTGCTGTGCGCGATATCGTCATGAGGAGTATCAATCAAAATGGATGCGTCTACAAGGTCCGCAGCGATTTCACGCAGGGCCAGCACGGTAGGTTTGTCATTGTCTTCCGGGACCATGGGCTCCTTGCCACCGGTCTGAATCTGGCGGGCGCGTTTGCTGGCAACCATCACCAGCTCAAAGCGGTTTTCGACATTATGTAAACAGTCTTCTACGGTAATTCGTGCCATGTATCGTTTCCTGTTGCGGCCTGTTTTCAGGCCGGCTTGTCAAATGAGTTTGCTGTCTGACAGGGCCGGCAATTATAAGAGTTTTGCCCGGATTATGGTAGCAGGTTTTCGATCAGTGTCTGCTGACGGGCTTTTTCGATAGCGGTGGGCTGGTATTCTCCGCGGAAGATTGCCAGCAGTACGCTCACTGCCTGGTCGAAATTATCATTGATGACCAGATAATCAGCGAGACGGTAGTGTGAGAGGTCACTGATGGCTTCCGCCATACGTTTGGCAATCACGTCGGGTTCGTCCTGGGCACGGTCCTGCAGACGTTTACGCAGGGTCTCCAGCGATGGTGGCAGAATAAACACGCTGACGGCTTGCGGCAGCAGCCGTTTGATCTGTTCTGCGCCCTGCCAGTCGATTTCAAGAATGACGTGCCAGCCCCCGCGCAGGTGTTCTTCCACCCAGGATTTGGAGGTGCCGTAATGGTTTCCATAAACCAGGGCGCTTTCCAGAAAATCTCCGGCTTCCTGCATGGCCTGAAACTGTGCCGGGGTAATGAAGTGATAATTCACGCCATCCTGCTCGCCAGGTCGTTTCGGACGGGTGGTGTAGGAAACGGAAACACAGAGCCGGTTTTCATGGTCATGTTCTGCAGCCTTCAGGGCTGCGTTGACCAGGGACGTTTTGCCTGCCCCGGAGGGCGCGGATATCAGAAATAGGGAACCGGCTTGAGACATGACAGCATCCCTTATTCGATGTTCTGAATCTGCTCGCGCATTTGCTCAATCAGCACCTTGAGCTCCACGGCATTGAATGTCGTATCAATGACCACGGACTTGGAACAAATTGTGTTGGCTTCGCGGTTGAGTTCCTGCATCAGGAAGTCCAGCTTCCGTCCTACCGCGTCATCCTGTTCGAGGATGTTGCGAATCTCCTGGATATGGGCTTCGAGGCGGTCGGTTTCTTCGGAGATGTCGGCTTTTTGGGCCAGCAGGACAATTTCCTGTTCCAGACGGGATTCATCAAGATTTTCCAGCAGATCCTGGAGGGCGTCTTTTAACTTGTTTCTTTGCGCCTCCAGAATTTGCGGCATGGCCTGTTTGATATCGGCGACCAGTGCCGTGATGCCATCAAGGCGCTGAGTAATAAAACGCTTCAGCTGCTCCCCTTCTTTGGCCCGTTGTTCCTGCAGTGCTTCCAGACACTGGCGGAACAGCGACAGCAGCGCCGGGGTAATCTGGTCACTATCTTCTTCGCGGGCATCCTGAATCATGCCTGGCCAGCGGAGGATATCCAGGGTGCTGGGTGGACTCAATTGCGGAAAATGGGCAGAGACTTCCTGCTGGGCAGCCTGTAACTGCTGGAGCTGTTCAGCATTGACCTGAATCCGGGCAGCGCCCGGATGGGGGGTATATTTGAGCTGGGCATCGACCTTGCCGCGTTTGAGCGCGGCTCGCAGGAGCTCACGGCAGGGAATTTCAGCATCCCGCAGGGATTCCGGCAGACGGACACTGGCTTCAAGATAGCGGTGGTTGACGGAGCGGATTTCCCAGACCAGTGTGCCCCAGTCAAATTCTGCCTGCTGCCGGGCAAAGGCGGTCATGCTTTGCGTCATGTGTCTGCACTACCTGTCTGAATCAAGGCAAGCACTATAGCGGATTTGCCCGATATTATAAAATTCATTTGCTGATCCCGGAGCAGCCTTTACAATGCCTCAAGCAGGAAACTGCCCCGCGTGCAGACATCAAAATTGACGGAGAAGTGAATGCCTGAATCTATTCGGCCGAGTGGCAGAGCGCCAGACCAGCTTAGGGATATCCAGATAACCAGAAAATACACGAAACATGCGGAGGGATCTGTCCTGGTTGAATTTGGCGACACCAAAGTCCTCTGTACGGCCAGTGTCGAAGACAGCGTGCCGAGATTTCTCAAAGGCAAGGGCCAGGGCTGGATAACAGCAGAATACGGTATGCTGCCCCGCTCCACCGGGACACGCATGGATCGTGAAGCAGCCCGGGGTAAGCAGAGCGGACGCACCCAGGAAATTCAGCGGCTGATCGGCCGCGCGCTGCGGGCGGCTGTGGATATGAAGCGTCTGGGAGAAAATACCATCAAACTGGATTGTGACGTGATCCAGGCCGATGGCGGCACGCGGACGGCGTCCATCACCGGCGCCTGTGTGGCTCTGGTAGATGCCCTGACGGTGATGCAGGAGCGCGGACTGCTCAAAGAAAATCCGCTAAAACAGATGATTGCCTCAATTTCAGTGGGCATCGTCAAAGGCGTGCCGGTGCTGGACCTGGATTACCTTGAAGATTCCAGCGCCGAGACGGATATGAATGTGGTCATGACAGACAAGGGCGGCTTCATCGAAATTCAGGGGACCGGAGAGGATGGCGATTTCAGCAGTGAAGAGTTGAATGCCATGATTGCACTGGCACAGGCAGGGATCAAAAGCCTGTTGAGTGCGCAGAAGTCAGCGCTGGAGGCAGTTGCGTGAAACATTACCAGAAAGAGTTTCTGGATTTTGTCACCGCAGAAAAGATCCTGCGCTTTGGTGAATTTACCCTGAAATCCGGTCGCAAGAGCCCCTATTTTTTCAATGCCGGACTCTTCAATACCGGGGCCTCGCTGGCACAGGTCGGCAGTTCCTATGCGGCAGCCATAGCCGATGCCAAGCTTGATTTTGATGTGTTGTTTGGGCCTGCCTACAAAGGTATACCGCTGGTATCTGCCAGCGCCATCGCGCTCAATCAGAACTTTGGCATCAGTAAGCCATATTGCTTTAACCGCAAGGAAGCCAAGGATCATGGAGAAGGCGGCACCATTGTTGGCGCGGAGCTAAAAGACCGGGTGCTGATTGTTGACGATGTGATTACTGCCGGTACGGCCATTCGCGAAGTCATGGATCTTATCAGCGCCGCCGGTGCAGAGGCTGTAGGTGTTGTTGTGGCCCTCGACCGTCAGGAAAAGGGTCAGGGAGAACTCTCAGCGATACAGGAAATTGAAGCGGATTACGGCATTCCGGTGTTCAGCATCATCAGTCTGAAACAGATCCTGGACTATCTGAAGAAAGGCGATGCCCAGCTGCAGCAGTATTTTACGCTGTTACAGGAGTATCAGGCAGCCTACGGCGTGTAAAACAGCTGTTCCTTCAGCAGTTGCCACTGCTCGGCCCAGTGTTCTGTGGGTTGACGTTTGAAGTCGGTACGCACGTATTGCGAAATTTTGCCCTCGGTATAGGCCAGCAGAAGATTGGCTGTTGCGGTGACTGTTTCGCGGGTTCTGATCCCCTCCTTCAACTCTGCCTCGCGCAGCAGCTGTTTCAGCTGGGTTTCCAGCTTTTCAAAGATCTGGCTGACCTGGGCACGCAGTCTCTCGGATTCACCGGCAAGTGCATCGCCATTGAGTACGCGGGTGATGCCGGGATTTTTCTCGGCAAAGGTTAGGGCAAGAAACAGGATTCGCTCACACTGATTCAGCACGGTGCCCTGATCGGCGAGAATACGGCTGATACGGGAAAACAGGGTGCTATCAATAAAATCGATCAGACCCTCGAACATGCGTGCCTTGCTGGGAAAATGCCGGTAAAGCGCCGCTTCAGAAACTCCAACCTGGGCCGCCAGGGTCGCCGTGGTTATTCGTGCCCCGGGGTGTTCCTCCAGCATTTGTGCCAGCACCTGCAGAATCTGATCGCGGCGGGAGTTTTTATCGTTCTTTGCCATGCCTGTCTCCCCGGGGTCTATCTGGGCTGTTCGAGCCGATTGCTGATCTGGGTGCCTATTCCCTTGTTGGTGAAAATTTCCAGCAACACGGCATGAGGTACCCGGCCATCAATGATCTGGGCGCTTTTGACCCCTGAGCTGACCGCATCAAGGGCACAGCGAATTTTCGGCAACATGCCACCATGGATGGTGCCATCAGCGATCAGTTCCTGCACCTGGGCGGTACTGAGGCCGGTCAGCACCTTGCCTGCCTTATCCTGCACACCGGCTATATTGGTGAGCAGTATCAGTTTTTCTGCCATCACCAGTTGTGCCAGTTTGCCGGCAACCAGATCGGCATTGATGTTGTAGGACATGCCGTCTTCGCCAGTGCCGATCGGTGCAATCACCGGGATGAAATCACTCTGGGTGATGGTTTCGATGATTTCAGGGTCAATGC
>CAZKJY010000002.1:0-26184 GCA_964553165.1 uncultured Enterobacteriaceae bacterium | reverse complement strand
CCGACTTTCGATTTTACTGCTCTTTTCGGTGCTGTTTACCAGCCAGGCCTTTGCGCATGGCGTTTCCGGTGATGATGCAGCCTTTCTGGAGCGTGTCGAGGGCTTCAACTTTTTTCCTTACCTGTATCTGGGTGCTAAACACATGTTCACCGGCTATGACCACCTGCTGTTTCTCGCGGGTGTTATTTTCTTTTTATACCGTATGAAGGATGTGGCGCTGTATGTCAGCCTCTTTGCCATCGGCCACAGCCTGACCCTGCTGATTGGCATCCTGGGTGGCGTGCGGGCTGATGCCTATATCGTCGATGCCATCATCGGGCTTTCGGTAGTCTACAAGGGCTTTGAAAACATCGGTGGTTTCAAACGGCTGGGCATCAACATCAATACCAAGGCTGCCGTGTTTCTGTTTGGGCTGGCCCATGGTTTTGGGCTCTCCACAAAGCTGCAGGATCTGGCCCTGTCCCAGGAAGGACTGATCGGGAACATGATCAGTTTCAATATCGGAGTAGAGCTCGGACAGCTTTGTGCCCTCGCCTTTATTCTGCTTGCCTTCCAGTACTGGCGTCAGCATGAAAGCTTCATGAAAGGCGCCATCGTAACCAATCTGGTCATCATGACGGCTGGCTTTATGCTGTTTGGCTATCAGTTGACGGGCTATTTTGTTGCTTAAATTATTCAGGAATCCATTATGAGTGATCAGAATTCGCCCACCCCTGTCGAAACACCTTCAAGCAGCAAATTGCTGAAGGAAACCATTGGTACCATCATCGTTGCCATCATTTTACTGGTACTGGTGATCCTGCCAGCTGAGTACGACATCGATATTACCGGCTTTGGAGCAGCCACCGGTCTTGACAGGATTGGTGGAGAGCCGACAGAGACCATCATTATCACCGATATCATTGGCGGCAATGAGTCACTGCGCGAAGTGGAAATTCCAATGTTTGGCGAACCGGCTGCACTACCCAACCCCGCGGTGTTTCAAAAGCAGGACGCCGCTGCGCAGAGTTTTACCATGACTGTGGAACTTGGTGCCTTTGAACAGACCGAGATCAAAACAGTCCTGGAAGAAGGCAAGGTGATTCTCTATTCCTGGCAGGTACTTGGTGGCGAGAGAGTCTATGTGGATTTTCATGGCCATGATGAATCCTTTGGCCCGGATTTCTTTGTCCGTTACGAGGAAATGCAGGAAGGCACAGGCAGTAGTGGGTCACTGGTAGCACCGTTTGGTGGCGAGCATGGCTGGTTCTGGCTGAACATCAATGAAACCCCGATCACCATCGAACTGGAAGTATCCGGTTACTATGATGACGTCATCGATTACGGCATTTTTTAGAATTGGAACTGCCCGCATAAACCATCATTAAAAAAAACCGGCTGCAAAGCAGCCGGTTTTACCTTCATCCACTAATCGTCACTTCGCTGCGTGAGCAGACAGGGCCAATTAAGGACGATTAGGGCGTACAGGTCTTTCGGGAATTTCAGGACGTGCATCGGGCCTGCTGGCACGATCAGGCAGGTCCGGTCTTCCCGGGCGATCCGGACGTTCAGGGAATTCCCGGCGTTCAGGCCGATCCCGTAAATTTTCTGGCCTGTCCCTTTCGCCACGAATTTCAGCCCTGTCCAATCCGGCGCGGGCATTTTCATTGGCTCTGAGGTCTCCCATCACCTCACCAACCCGATAGCCATACTGTTCATAGATTTGCCCCCATCCTTCACCACTGGCACGCATGGCAAACACGCCTCCTTCACCTTGCAGGAAATTTCCTATGTCTGTATAGGAAGCTTCATCTCCCAGTTCCTGCCTAGCAAGTCCCAGCGCCAGGGAAATTTCACCAGGACTCTTTGCACCGGCTGTGTTTTCAATGGTGTAGGCTTGCATCACTCCATCGGCATTTTCCATTTCATAGGAAAAGTCTTCACCATTTGCCAGACTGCTTACAAAGCTTCCTGCGTTATCTCCAAGAAAATCATCAAACTCACTGGCGACTCCTTCGATGGATTGTTGCATAGTTTCAGGTTCAGCATCTGTCTGGGCAAAAACTGCCGGGGCTGTTAGTGCGCCAAACAAAGCCAGATGTATCAAAAGTGAAATTTTCTTAACAGGTTTCATAATTACCTCTATCTTCTGTTATGCGTTTACTTACCACATTGGCTATATAACTAAGCTTGTGGATATCCCAAGTGATACCAACCTGTAATATCAGGGTCGTTATCACATCGCTCGTGAATTCTGCTTAACAGCAACCCGTGCTCAGGGTGAATTGATTTACCCTGGCGCTGTAATTCCTTACAAGTCAAATGCGAGCTGAATCCCCAGACCAAGGTCCGGACTACCATCCTGGAGACCTTTGTAGCCATAGAGAGTCAAAGACACATCATTCTGGAGACTGCGACGGTAATATGCTCCCAGGTCCAGATAGTCACTGCCTCCAGCATATAGTGATTCCTGCCAGTCGAGGGATAAACCCGCATTGGCAACATCCGAAAGGGTGTAATCACTGCCAATGGAAAAGAACGGCACATCATCCAGAGGATAAGCTCGAGAGCTTCCCTTGAATTTGTATCCCACCGTCACAAAAGGAGTCATGTCGTTCATTGGCTTGTAAAATTCTGCCTGAATAGTGGTATCCACTTCACCGGTTCCCAGCCCCTTATCTTCATCTGCAGTCGGAATTTTTAAACGGGCACCAAGATCGAGCAGCACTGCACCCTGGGCAAAATCATTCACAAAATAACCTGCTCCCAACCAGACATCTCCAATACCCGATTCATTATTTGAGATTGTTACTGGAACAGGTCCACCGCCTGGACCTCTTCGCCGAAAGACACCTTCTCCGGGAATGAATGTACTGCTACCTTCTACCGACACATGCGAAAAGCTCGCATCAAAATCCCAGCGGCCCTGGCGATAACGAATATTTAGCGGCAAGTAGGTCACTTCAGTATCCTGATTGCTACCATAATCACCGGAACTGATGTCAATGCCGGTGGATAAACGCCATTGGCCCAAGTCCTGGGAGAAAACTGCACCTGGCACCATCAAAAATGCAATGCCTGGCACAATAAATTTTTTCTTTAATTTCATTTTTGGTTCCTTCAATTTTATGATTGCTATCTTATAAAGTTTCAATTTTTCAAAAAATGAAACCGATCACAGAATCCCGTGATTCATTCAAAAACATGGGGTTGTCGTTAAGCTCAGATTAAGTTTTTGACTGCGCCAGGGGTTAATCCGCAGTGATTTGCCGTTGAAAATCAGGTGAATCCAGCATTTATCAGCCAGGCAATCACCACGACCTGCGGCACTGTTAACAGAGGCAGAAACAAGGCCAGTTTCCAGCTTCCCGTCGCCTCCCTCAGGACCATAATCTCCGTGTAGTCGGTGGACACTCCTGTCATCAGAAAGGCAAAACTGTTGCCGGGGGCATTGGCACGCGTCAGCAGATCGGCTGCAATCGGGGTGGAACCTTCCGAGCAGACTTCGATGATCGTTGCCGCAACCAGGGTCAATCCCAGCCCCATCAGACTGGCACCAAAATAATCCGCAAACAGCTCCGGCGACATAAAAGCCCTAATCAGTCCTGCCAGGATCACACCAAACAGAATCCATCGAAGCACCATACGGGATTCCTTCAGACCCAGAACCAGCATTTCCAACAGGAAGCTGCCCGTAAAGTCTGTTGCTTTCAATCCAAGCCTGGCTTCACGCCAGAAGGAAAAATTCTCAGGCAAGTCGATATGGTTGGGGTTATCCGGCAGTATTTTCCTGCTGACCAGCAGGTCGAACAACAGGCCGACACTGATGCCAATCAACATGGAGAATGCGATAAATGCGAGCGTCCAGCCCAGACCAATCAGGGCAATCAAAATCAGGGTTAATGAAAATGAATTCCACGGACTGGCTATCAGGAAGGCCATCACCTGCCCGGCGCTGGCACCCCGTTCATAGAGCTTCGCGCCCACCATCAGGATACCGTGACTGCACAAATCGAGCAGCACACCCGCTGCGGTCGCTCTGAAGATACTGTTAAATCCCCGCTTAGAACCCAGTATCGACAGAACAAATTCACGCGGGATTTTTGACAGCAGTGAAACCATCACATAGCCGAGCAGAATTCCCCACCAGATGGTATTCATCAGTTCAAAAACGGTAGCAGCCAGTTCACGGTACCAGATCGCGATGGCTATCGATTCGCCACTGATCGCGTAATGGACATACAGAATCACAACGGCCAGCAGGGATCCCCACAGGAGAAAATCGGGCCTGCCCTTTTGGGGATGACAGGAATGACCGTGTTCGTGCTGGTGATGATGCTCTGCTTGGTGTGCCATAGGTATTACTCCCTTTTAAAACCAGAATCTGAGCCCGACAATAACACTGGTATCGCTGACTTCTTCGCCTCTCAGGCTGGCAAAATCTGCCGTCTTGTTGAATTTTTCGTGCCAGTTAATCCCGATATAGGGGGCGAACTCCCGGCGAATTTCATAGCGCAGCCGCAGACCCGCGTCTATATCAGCTAGTCCCGAACCCAATGCCTGATCTGGCATATCATCCTGGTAAAGGTTTACCTCAAACTCAGGAGTGAGAATCAGTCTTTGTGTCAGTAACAAGTCATACTCGGCTTTCAGACGTAAGGCAAGATCCCCCTCTTCACTGAGGAACAGGGCCGTTTCAATTTCAAAAAAGTAGGGGGCGAGTCCCTGCAGACCCAGCACGGCCCAATCCAGTTGTGGTGAAGGTTCAAAATCATGTCTGATCCCTGCCTGAAAATCCCAGTAGGTTGAAACGGCGTTGCTGTAGAGTGCCTGGAGTTCAAACGCTTCCGTTTCACCGTGTACTCTTTCCCCTTCGGATTTCAGCCAGAATCTACGTAGCGTTTTGCCAAACCAGGCCTGTCCGTCCCAGGTCAGTGATTGATCACTGCTGTCTGAGGTTTCAAATTCGTCAGCTTTAATCTGCACGATCAGCGGTTCTTCCATGGCTGCTCTGGTATTGCCGGAAAAAACTGTCACCAGTACGATCAAATAATAATGTCTGAATTTCATCTCTCTCTCCCTAACTGACGATGACTTCGCGGAACATGCCCGTCATGTGGTAGAGCAGGTGACAATGGTAGGCCCAGTTTCCCATTGCATCAGCAGTTACCAGATAGCTGATTTTCTTGCCAGGCTGGACCAGGACTGTATGTTTGCGCGGGATTCTTTCAGGATCCCCCGTTTCCAGTTCACTCCACAAACCATGCAGGTGTATGGGATGTGTCATCATCGTATCATTCACCAGCGTAATTCTGAGGCGCTCACCAAACCTCATTCGCAGTGGCTCTGCCTCGGCATAGGGGATGCCGTCAAAAGACCAGAAATACCGGTGCATGTTTCCAGTCAGATGGAGCTGAATTTCCCGTTCAGGCTCGCGCCTGTCCAGGGTCGGATACAGATTTCGGATATCCGCATAGGTCAGTACCCTGCGGTTATATCGTTGCTGATGCTCGCGTAAGCCGACCCCAGGGTCATTCAGACCGCTCACGGCATTTTGTGTGCGCATGTCAACCTGCGGACCAAATTCACTTGCCTGATGATGGTTGGTCTGATTGCTGCCAAAACCGGCCCTGCCGGCCAGAGAGCTCTCTGCCATCGGCATCGTGCCAGTCATGCCCTCATGCCCATCGTGACCAGCCGTGGATTGCTCGCTCATCGCTTCAGCAGACATATCCATCCCGGCATGATGTTCATGCCCCTGCATCGACTCCTGGTCCATCGAAGAAGATGACATATCCATGCCAGCATGATGTTCGTGATCCTGCATCGACCCCTGCTCCATCGCAGAAGACGACATATCCATGCCAGCATGATGTTCGTGACCCTGCATCGACCCCTGGTCCATGGCAGAAGATGACATATCCATGCCAGTAGCATGATCACTGTGTGACATGCCCGACATATCCATTCCCATGTCTTCCATACCCAACACAGGTCTCGGATCCATTGCCGGAATCGGCGCCCGTAAAGAAACATCATCGGTGAGTGTTCCCAGCGCATAGCCGCTGCGGTCAATACTCTGGGCAAACAGGGTATAGGCACTGTCAGCTTCCGGCTCAACCAGAACATCATAGGTTTCCGCAACACCGATGCGAAACTCATCGACCGTTACCGGTTCAATATTCTGTCCATCAGCGGCAACCACGGTCATTTTCAGACCCGGAATCCTGACATCAAATAGGGTCATGGCAGAACCATTGATAAAGCGCAGGCGGACTTTTTCACCTGCCTCAAACAGACCCAGCCAGCCGGGATCCGGGGAGACTCCATTCATCAGGTAGGTATAGGTATAAGCAGTCACATCAGCTATATCCCGGTCACTCATGCGCATCTGGTTCCACATGGCGCGGTCCTGCCAGGTTTCCGCCAGACCTTTGTTGCGAATCTCACTAATGATGTCGGCAATGGTACGCCTCTGAAAATTGTAATAGTGACTCTCTTTTCTGAGCCTGGCATAAATGTCATGCGGCCCGGTGTCGCTCCAATCCGAAAGCATCACGACATAATCGCGCTGGTAATCAACCGGATCCTGCTCACGCGGATCAATGATGATCGGCCCGTAAAGCCCGGTTTGTTCCTGATGTCCAGAGTGACTGTGGTACCAGTAGGTGCCATGTTGATTGACCCTGAAGCGGTATTCAAAACTCTCACCGGGACGAATGCCGGCAAAACTTAGCCCGGGCACACCATCCATGTTGCTGGGAAGAATGATGCCGTGCCAGTGGATGGAGCTATCCACAGCCAGATTGTTTCTGACCCTGAGGGTGACTTCATCCCCTTCCCGCCAGCGTAGAATTGGTGCCGGCAGACTGTTGTTTACCGTCGTGGCAAGCCGTTCAGCACCGGTAAAATTCACCGGCGTATAACCAATGCTCAAATCAAACTGTTGACCCCTGAGTGTCTGTGCTTGCATTGAGGTCGGGGTACTGGACTGTGCCAGAGCATTGCCTGGACCCATTCCGAGCCAGGCAGCGCCGCCCAGTGCAGTGGTGACAAATTTTCTTCTTGTCACCAATCCCGGTCTTCTGCTGATGTGATCAGGTACTTTAATCTTCATGCCAAACTCCCCGTGCTGGGTTTCCGTTACAGTGAAATATTTCGCTACTGGGATCAGGCAGAAACAAAGTCCCGGCTTTTTAGACCGGAAAGATTCAAATTACGAATACTGCAGACGCACTGACCCTGTATCAGGCGGGAATGGGGGGTCTTAAAGGCACTTCCTGGGCAGGTAAAACGATGAGGCCTATCACGGTCACAGACACTGAGCCCGGCAACAGTGATAGTTGGGAATTGAAATCATTTTCCAGCATCACCGAGGCAACGCCGCAAAAATCACACACACATCCACCAATACAGTGATGCTCAGACAGCAGTGTCATGGCAGGGTGTGTGGGACTTACAGTGCTTACAGTGCTCTCAGTGTTCGTGCTGTGATGCGGCATGGTATGTTTTTGCGAGGAAGCTGTACTGGCCGTCATCTGATGCATCGCATGCTGATGATGTGAGGCATGCTCAGCCGGATCAGTGGATGCATTGCCCGGCATACTGGGGCAATCCATCAAGGAGGCCGCCAGGCTCTGCCATGAAAAACTCAGCAGCAGCAGGAAGGCCAATCGTCTGGAAAACAGTTTTGTCATGGCGCTATCCTAAACCTCTAAGCCAGCATCCTGCAAGCCACTGAGCATACAACTAGTGTCTTTGTTTGAAATTTATCTTAACCATGAGCTAACAAGCATTAAACTGAGACATTACTAATTCAGCGCCTCAGTCTATTTGAGTCAATGCCTCGATCAGTTCCTGACGTTTACTGAAAAATGGTGAATGGCTGGCATCGATGGAAAAGACTTTTTCGCAGGGTGATGCCGCAATCATCTGTCGTTGCATTTCAATACAAATGGCATGGTCCGAGAGACATTCAACGTAATAGCGCGGCACCGAGCCAAAATGTTCTGGGCTGAGGCTGACGGGAGTTGCCAGTGGCGCCAAGGCCTGTCTTTTAATGTGTGCCAGGGCAAATTCCTGATCTGCTTCACTGCAGTCATGATAAAACAGGTCGATCATTTTTTCGGGATCTATTGTCGCCGAAACATGATCTTCAGAAACCACCAGAGCAGGCGGAACAGCAGGCTTCGGATTGGATTCTTCCAGGGTTAACAGGGACTGGCCATCCTTCGGTAAAAACCCGGAGACATAAACCAGTGCAGACACTTTGCCGGGGTGCAGCTCGGCCGTTTGTGAGACGACCATACCACTCATGGAATGACTGACCAGCACAGCCTTTTCATCCAGTCCATCCAGAATGGAAGACAGCTTGCCAACATAGGCGTCCAGAGTGACTTCCGTCACCGGCGTATTGTCCTTGCCAGATCCCGGTAAATCCGGACAGATGACTTTGTGGCCCAGGGCCTCAATACCACCGCTTATGCGATCCCAACACCAGGCGCCATGCCAGGCACCATGTACCAGTACGTAGGTTGTCATTGTTATTCCCCTTATCCAGAAAATTGAAGATCATTCTATTCCCTGCCAAGAATATGAAGAAAATGGCCAGGGGTCTAGAATCGCAGGCTGATTTGTGAATACCAATAGCGTGTATCGCCCTGCTCCACGGCAGCACCATACTGTTCATACAGCTCGCCTTTGTTAAACCAGGCAGCGCCGGTTTCAAACTGGAGAGAGGCAGACAGGGCCAGCCGCAGCCTTCCTTCCAGCTGCTGGCCGGTGAAGGAGTCACCATTGCCGGGCAGGTTTGCGGCAAGCAACAAATCGTTATCGGAGGCCTGCCATACCGCCCGATAAGCCAACATGGCAGCCCAGGGCCCCTGGCTTGCTTCCCAGCGCAATGCAGGACTGAGAATGTTTGCCCGAGACAGCAAGCCATAAATGCCCGTTGGGCCGAATTCAAAACGGCGGGCTCCGAATAGCGTGTCAAAATGATTGTAATCACTATCCCCTGAATTTCTATCGCCTTCAGCGTAATCAAACTGGATGGATAATCGGGTCGAGCACGAATCTGCAAAACGGTAGCCAAATTCCCCATGCAGGAATCCGGCACGATGCGCCAGATCCTGGGTAACTACCAGCGCTGTAGTTGGACGTGATTTGCCGTATTGCCAGGCCAGCTCAGCTTCATAGTCCCAGTGCCGCGGTTCTGACGCTTGCCGTATCCGGATTCCAAGGGTATTGATTCTGCGGTTACGCGTTTGCCCCTTGGCACTGTCATCTTCTGTCAGATGCAGGAGGAAAAACTCAAGATCAGGCTCAATGAATTCTGTCAGGCCCAGATGTACCCCGCTGAACCGTTCTGCCTGGTGGACGCTATCCAGGGCACGGTCATTATCAGCAAGCAGGCTCTGCAATGCCGGTTTTCTGGCTAGTGGATAAACATGGAAAATCTGCAGCTGCATACCTTTATGCTGCCAGTCAGCATGAAGACCAGAGAATCCGTTTACGGTATTGCGAAAATTGTTACGGGAAAGAAAGCGTCGACTTCCCAGGTCGATTGTCATGCGCCCGGCTTTCAGACTCACTTGCTGATCAACAGCTTTCTGCCAGCGCCAACCCAGATAAGCCTGCAAAGGTTCAAGCACATTGACGTCATCGGTTCCCAGGGGGGTGCCGTCATCATCCAGCCAGGTTCGTGCGTCTTCGAGCTCAAATTCACCGAATAAATTACGATTTCTAAACCCGGTAGCCAATAAAAGACGCGAGGCCAGTATCTGGTCACTGCCTGAATTATTGAATCTAAAACTGTTGTCCAGCGTTTCAAAACGCAGGCGGTAGCTGCCATCAAGATACCACTCAGTCTGTGCTGATGCAGTATAGGAAATAAAGGAGAGGAGAATTATCAGAGCTTTGAATCGTTGCATCCCTTATATACTATGTTACAGACCAAGATGGATCAAAACCTATTCAGCTCCTCTGGATTCTTTGGATGACCAGACCGCCAGCCTATCTCCTTGTCCTGCTTCTGCTACTCCCCCTGAAAGGGAAAGCCGAGCAAATTACCGTTGCGGCAGCATCCAATTTCACGCAGGCCATGGAAGTATTGATTGTCGAGTTTGAATCCCGTAGTGAACACAGCGTACAGACTGTCTATGGCTCTTCAGGCAGGCTATATGCCCAGATCATTAATGGCGCGCCGTTTGATGTTTTCTTTTCTGCTGATCAGGACAAGGCTGAGAGACTTGAAGCAGAGGGCTTGATTGCAGCGAAAAGCCGTTTTACCTATGCCATCGGCGCCCTGGTGTTATGGTCCAAAGAGCCAGGATTGATGACAGATAATGCTGACGTTCTCCGACAGGGCGAGTACAGAAAACTGGCGCTGGCCAATCCGCGTCTGGCGCCTTATGGCGTCGCCGCTGTCGAAGTGCTGCAGCGTCTTGGTCTGACAGAAAGCTCGCGTGACAGATGGATTCTGGGAGAAAACATTGCCCAGACCTTTCAGTTTGTGGATACCGCAAATGCCGAGCTGGGCTTTGTCGCCCTCTCGCAAGTACTGGTTGATGACCGCCTGCAGACAGGGTCAGGCTGGATTGTCCCGGCGGAGTTGTATACACCCATTCGCCAGGATGTGGTTCTGCTCAATCGCACTGATAGTGAACAGGCTGCCAGGGAATTTCTGGATTTCATTCGCAGCGATACGGCCCGTGCGATAATTGAATCCTATGGTTACCGGGTCGACAATATCCCCTGAAGCCTTATTTTTATGCCCGCATCAGAATCACGCTCCAAGACTTAAACAAGGCACAGACTTTTGCTCCCTTTTAAGACCAATTTCCTGACGGCTGGTTTATGCAATACTGGCACAGTGTCTTTCCCGCACCCAGTACTGGCGGGCACTGCTTCGCAAAAAAATAACACCACTCGGAATGTGGGCAGTTTGCAAATTATAATGGATGACATGCCAACGCTGGGCTACCAATTGGCATTCTGAGGGACTAACTTTTCCCTCATTCGAGAGGGACTATTTTGAACAGAACAGATTTTTTTCCACTGGCAGCTTCGCACCTGAATCTGAGACGCCTGCTGCTTATCCGCCTGATCGTTTTCTGTTTTCAATTACTGGCCCTGGTCTATGCCTGGCTTATGCTGGAATTATCCCTGGCCTACCCGATGCTTATCGCCACCCTGACTGTTATAGCGATTTGCAATATCGGGCTGCTATTCAGGCTCAGTCAGGCACGGCCTGTCAGTGATCAGGAATTTTTACTGCATCTGCTGATGGATATCCTGTTTCTTTCTGTACTGCTTTATTACAGCGGCGGCGCCAACAACCCCTTCGTATCCTATTATCTGGTGCCCATTACCATTGCTGCAGCCATTCTGCCCTGGAAATTCACCTGGGTAGTCACCGGCGTCTGCCTGTTTGCCTACTCGGTGCTGCTGGTGTTTTACCGTCCCTTCCCCGAACTGCAACCGATGGAAATGGCTATGGAAAGCAACTTTCCCAGTCTGCACATCCTGGGCATGTGGGTTAACTTTCTGGTCAGTGCTGCGTTAATTACCTACTTTGTTGTCAAGATGGCCGCAGAGATCCGGGATAAAGAAGCCAGGCTGACCCGTTACCGTGAGAACAACCTTCGGGATGAACAGATTCTGGCGGTTGCAACTCAGGCGGCCGGCACGGCTCACGAACTCGGGACGCCTCTCAACACCATGACCGTACTGATAAAGGAAATGCAGACGTCCCATACCGCAAACAAACAGTTGAGTGAAGACCTTTCCCTGCTGGACAAGCAACTCCAGCGTTGTAAAGCGAGCCTGAAAGAGCTGGTTTCACAGGCTGATATAAAAGGGTCGGGGACCGTTGTCAGTCTGCAGCTGGATCAATTCATCAGGAACATTCTTGAACAATGGCAGCTGTTAAGACCGGAAGTACGCATTAATTTTGAAATGCCCGAGCATAAAACGTCACCCATCATCAACTCGGACCGTACGCTACAGCAGGCCATTGTCAACATTCTGAATAATGCGGCCGATTCAAGTCCTGACGGTATTGATGTCCGCATAGACTGGGATAGATCGACCTGGACGCTTGCCATCAGGGATTACGGTGACGGCCTGAATGATGAACTGGCACAACAACTGGGAACGGCATTTATCAGCACCAAGGAATCAGGCCTTGGCGTGGGACTGGTACTCAGTCATGCAAGTATTAACCGGCTTGGCGGGACGATCAGTATTCAACCGGGCAGCGAAAAAGGAACACTGACAATCATTGTCCTGCCGCTAACTTTTGAGGACCTGTCATGAACCGGAAAAGTATTTTGCTGGTTGATGACGACCCTTGCTTTCTTGAAGTCCTAGACAAGGCGCTGCGCCGTCGTGATTTTCTTGTGTATTGTGCCCGGAATTTAAATGAGGCTGAAACAATTGCCCTTGAAAACACCCTTGATTACGCCGTCATTGACCTGAAAATTGACAATGAATCGGGGCTTGACTGTCTGCCCCTGCTTTTAAAGCATCACGCTGACATTCGCATGCTGATACTTACCGGCTATTCCAGCATCTCAACAGCCGTGAGTGCCATCAAAGCCGGCGCTGCCGATTACGCCTGTAAACCACTGGATGTCGATGACATTCTTGATTATCTGCAAGGGAGGAAAGCAAGTACCGTAGAGATTGCTGAAGAACCTCCATCCGTGGAGCGGCTGCAATGGGAACACATTCAACGGGTGCTGGTCGCGAATCAGGGCAATATCTCCGCAACCGCCAGAGATCTGGGCATGCATCGCCGCACCCTGCAACGACGGCTTCAGAAGCGACCCGTCAAACGTTGAAGACCCATCTGCACACTCCTCTTTGTAGCGCTTCCCTAATAGACAGTTCTTCCTGCTCCTCTATGCCGCTATTTGGTCCGCAATAAGTTATAATGGGCTTCCAGGATAGTTTCAGACTTCCCTCGCTCTGTTCTATCACTCTTTACCTTAAACTCATTAGATAAGGCCATAGCAGCTTTATGGATGATGATGCCATGAAATTTCAGCATCCTTCAGAACAGATCAAACTCTCATTCGTGACCCTGATGGCGGTCATGATGTCTTTTATTGCGCTTTCAATCGATGCCATGATGCCCGCACTTGGACAGATCGGCATGGATCTGAATGTGCAGAATCCCAATGACGTCCAGTTCATCATTTCCTTTATCTTTATCGGTCTCGCAATCGGGATTCTGTTTTTCGGGCCCTTTGCAGATTCCTTCGGCCGCAAAAATGCCATCTATCTGGGCATGGGTATTTTCCTGGTCGGCTGTCTGGCATCCATCTTTTCCACCAGTTTCGATGTCATGCTGGCTGGCAGGGTGCTGCAGGGAATGGGGGCAGCCTCCTGCCGGGTGTCTACGATGTGCATGATTCGGGATAAATTTGATGGTAACAACATGGCGAAGGTCATGTCCTTCATCATGATCATTTTCATTCTCAGCCCGGCCCTGGCTCCATCGATAGGCCAGGGAGTCCTGTTCTTTACCAACTGGCGTGGCATCTTTGTGATGATGTTTCTCATCGGTACAGCTGGTGTCGTCTGGCTGGCACTGGGGCAGGAAGAGACGCTGGCGCTGGAAAGACGGCGTCCCTTTCGGGCCAAGCCGATACTGGAAGCCGTCCATGAAACCCTGAATAACCGGATTGCCCGCGGCTATACCATTGCTTCCGGACTGATTTTTGGTGCCTTTGTCGCCTACCTGAATTCAGCCCAGCAGATACTGCAGGAACAGTACGGCCTGGGAACAGCCTTTGCTCTGGCTTTTGGATTTCTGGCACTTGGCATTGGACTGGCCTCGTTCGCCAATACCCGCTGGGTCTACCGTTATGGGATGGAGCACATCTGCAAAACCTCATTGATTACCATGGTGATTGCCTCTGCCATTTTTTCACCCATTGCGATGCTGTTTGGCGGTCATCCTCCCCTGTTCATGCTGATGGGGTACCTGTTCATTACATTCTTTTGCTGCGGACTACTGTTCGGGAATTTCAATACCATGGCGATTCATCCCCTGGGACACATTGCCGGTTCAGCGAGTTCTGTCATCGGCTGTATTCAGACCCTGCTTTCTGCTGGTCTGGGGGCATACATTGGTTCGCTTTACAATGGCACGGTCATTCCCCTGATTCTGGGGTTTCTGATTCTTGCAACCCTGTCCCTGATCCTGGTGTATCGCCTGAGTAATTATCCTGGGTTTCAGCGTGGCGAGGTCTCGCAGGACTCTTTTTGAACGATTAAAACCTGTTTTGAATCAGTTTTAAGAGACCCCGCAAAGACTTGCTTTTTCGACAATCTGACTTTGCTTAGCAGGCAGATTCTGAGTACTATTCAGCCAATATTTGCTCTTTGCTTGTATAAATCCCGAGCAAACACGAAAAAAAACATAACAACAGTGGCGAATTGACAGTCAAGCGTGCTGGCACCAGGAGTCAGGCGCTCACGTAAAATAATAAGAGACAATCCATGAAAAAAATGAAAGCCTTAGCAACACATATCTCTGCCGCAATCCTGTTAAGCATCACCGCACAGACCTCTCAGGCGGCAATTGTCGACATGGCTGAATATCAGGATTGGGATGGCGTAGCTGCCTCAATTTCTTCTGAGGATATTAATGTTGCCCAACCTGATGGTGTGACTGCTCTCATGTGGGCCACTTATTATGACCAGACTGACATCGCCGAGATGTTGCTGGGTGCGGGTGCTGATCCGAACATGGCTAACCGTTATGGCATGACGCCGCTTATTCAGGCGGCGTTTAACGGCAATAGCAGGTTAATCGTCAGGCTGCTTGAGGCAGGCGCCGATCCGAATTCGCGCACACTGGAAGGTGAAAATGCGATCCTCAATGCCGCCAAGAGTGGCGCTGTGGAAGGTGTTACCGCTTTGCTGCAAGCCGGTGCAGATGTGAATTCCAAGGATGGTTATCTGTTTCAGACGCCGCTGATGTGGGCAGCTGCCAGTAACCAGGCTGAAGTTGCCAGGGTGCTGATTGAACACGGGGCTGATCTGAATGCCTTTTCAGCAGAACTGGACCTGCAAGGTGTACTGGTCGATGATGGTCATGGTGATCTTCCCGATGGCGGGCTGACAGCATTGCACCACGCTGCCAGAGAGAATTCACTGGAAACCGCCCAGGTACTGGTCAATATGGGTGCCAATCCAAATCTTACCGATCCACAGGAAATCACCCCCCTGCGTGTTGCCGTGATCAACGCCAATCTGGATATGGCACGGGTGCTCATTGAAGGGGGCGCCGATGTGAATGATGGTTCCATTGTTGAGCTGATTGATATTGAACTGAGCCAGTTCCTGATCCGTCGCTCTGAAACCAACCATGAAAATCAGTCCAGTATTGAAGATATCATCCAGCTGATGCTGGCTCATGGTCTGGACATCGATTCCACGCCTGCTACCCCTTTCCCCTATCCTGGCACCAGACGTATTGGCGGCAAGGGAACCATAGAACAAACCGCGCTTTATAATGCCGCCATGGCGCCGAATCTCGAATTTATGGCCATGTTGCTGGAAAACGGGGCCAACCCGAACTCCCTCAACAGTGGCGGTCAGTTTTTCCCATTATCCTCCGCCCTGGACCTGATTCCATTGCGTGATGTCCTCGACAGTGTAAAGCCACTGGAAGAACTGGTCCCGGCGGCAGAATTGCTGCTTGAACACGGCGCTGAAATCAACGCGACTGCCCTTGATGGCACGACTGTGCTGCATCATGCGGCTGCCATGGGACGTGATGAAATCGTCGAATATCTGATCGCCAAAGGGGCTGATCTGTCAATCAGGGACCACAGTAATCGCACTGCGCTGGATGTTGCCAACGGGGTTCCCAAAGTCTGGAATGGTCAGGGTCGTCGTCCGGAACCACCAGTTTATGAAGCCACTGCGGAAATCATCAGAGCGGCCATGAATGCGCAGGGCATCGCCATAGAAGAATATTCAGCGCCCGCCCCTGATGAAGCCTGATCTTTCTCGAATCGATTTATTCACTGGCACTGTTCTGGAACAATGCCCGTTTTTTAGCCCGGAATCGTCTACACCCCAATAAATCCGTGATTCTGGCCATTCTTGCCCATTTAAAAAACGCAGTGTTCTGCTGCTAAGTGTATTCTCCTTTTCCTTATTGTTTGATAATGAAAAGAATTTCGTCAGGCAAAACACCAGCCCCCTCAAAGAAGCTGGGGCCTAATAAATAGCAACATTCAGGGGATTAGCCATGCAAAAATTCAAACATCTCAAAGCAAAATTTTTCACCCTCGCTGCACTAACGATGGCCGTTCAGGCAAGCCAGGCTGCCCTGGTTGAACTGGCTGAATATCAGGATTGGGAAGCCTTACAAAGCTCCATTTCATCCGAGGACGTCAATGCAGCACAGCCTGATGGCATGACTGCACTGTTCTGGGCAACCTATTACGATCAGACCGATGTGATCAGAATGCTGCTGAACGCCGGCGCCAATGCCAATATTTCCAACCGCTATGGCATGACACCGCTGATTCAGGCTGCCATTAATGGAAATGGCGAGGTCATATCCATGCTCTTGGACGCTGGCGCTGATCCCAATACCACTACTCTGGAAGGAGATAACGCTATTCTGAACGCTGCCAAGACAGGTTCCGTCATGGGAGTACAGGCACTGATTGAAGCAGGCGCCAATGTTAATTCCCTGGATGGCTATCTGTTCCAGACACCCCTCATGTGGGCTGCATCAGCCAATCAGGCGGAAATCGTCAGACTACTGATTGATAACGGCGCAAACATGGATTTCCGCTCTCCTGTGCTGGAATTGCGCGGTATCAGACAGGGCGGTGTGGCCGGCGATTTCCCGGATGGCGGACTGACCGCCCTGCACCACGCAGCCCGGGAGAATGCCATTGATGCGGCGCGCGTATTGATTGAAAGAGGTGCTGATCTTGATGTACTGGATCCGCAGGATGTTTCACCACTGCGCATTGCCATCATTAATGCCAATATCGACCTGGCCAAAATGCTGGTAGAAGGCGGCGCCAATTTCAATGATGGCGCACTGGTTGATCTGCTGGACGTTGAAACCAACAAGCTGATTTTCGTCCGTGCCGAAAAGAACTATGTTGATCAGACCTCCCCTGTGGAATTAATGGGCTTGATGTTTGACATGGGTGTCGATGTAGATGCATTCCCTGAAAAGCCCTACCCCGTTGTATCCACGAACTTCGTTGGTGGAGGCGGAACCTCTGGTCGAACTGCCTTGTTCAACGCTGCCAGTCGTGATGAGCCGGAAATGGTCGCCCTGTTCCTGGAGCATGGCGCCAACCCTAATTCCGTCAATAGTGGCGGCCGACAAGGCGGAAGCTTTTTACCGCTCACCGCTGCATTGGGCTTGGTGCAGAACGGAACCGATCTGCAGGCCATGTACGAAGAGGAAGCTGAATTCACCATTACCGAAAGCGCAAGACTGCTGCTTGAACACGGCGCGGATTTCAATGCCAAAGCCGGTGATGGCACGACCGTCCTGCATCACGCCGTCGCTCAGGGGAATGAGGATGTTGTGACCTATCTTATTGAGAATGGGGCTGACCTGAGCCTCAAGGACAACAGCAACCGCACTGCGCTTGACCTGGCAAATGGCATCCCGGCTGTCTCCCAGGGGGACGACGGGGGACGTGAACCGGCTGAATTGCCCGTTTATGAAGAAATTGCTGCCTTGCTGACTGAAGCCATGAATGCCCAGGGTATCAGTATCGAGGAGTATGTGGCCCCTGTTACCGATGAAGGGAATGAGGCTTAAGACCGGAACGCTTCAAAAACAGCGTTTTTAGCACACTTGATTGCCTGCCCGGTCATGGGCTTTGCCCCATGACCGGTGTTCTGTAACCCACTCAGTCCGCCCGGTATTTGACCGAAAAGCTGCATATACGGCGACACATTTTGACGGTTTGTTTTGCATCAAGAATTACCGTGTTTTCCTTTGCCGACTGGCATGAAATAGGCTGAAATATACACGTTATTTGCACATATACCCTTTGGCTCGATTCCCAGAACTGGTGTAGTATACGGCGATAAGATGCAGTAGTTACAACTTAGATTTGGCTTAAGCAGATTTCACTGTTTTTTGTCGGGTTGGATTCTCAACCTATCACTAGTTAGGGGGCTTAAATGAAAAAAAATAAAACCATCAAAGCGCAGCTATCGGCCTTTGTAATCCTCGGACTGCTCACTCAACCAGGTTTCGCGACTCTGGTTGAAATGGCTGAGTATCAGGACTGGACCGGTCTGGAGTCGTCCATTTCCACTGAGGATATCAATGCTGTGCAGCCGGACGGCATGACTGCTCTGTTCTGGGCTGTCTATTACGACGAAACCGATGTCGTCAGACTGCTCTTGAATGCGGGCGCCAATCCGAATGTAGAGACCCGCTACGGCTTGACTCCCCTGATTCAGGCAGCCATGAACGGGAACAGCGAAATGATCTCCATGTTGCTGGATGCCGGTGCAGATGCCAATGCCGCAACCCCGGAAGGCGATAACGCCATTCTCAATGCTTCCCGAACCGGTGCCACTGAAGGTGTACTGGCGCTGATTGAGGCTGGTGCCAATGTGAATTCCCGCGATTCCTACCTGTGGCAGACACCCCTGATGTGGGCGGCGGCCAATAACCAGGCAGAAGTAGCCCGAATCCTGATCAATAACGGTGCAGACTTGAATGCTATCTCTGCCGCACTGGATTTACGGGGTGTTCTGCAAAGCCGAGTGCAGGGGGACTTCCCTGATGGCGGTCTCACCGCCCTGCACCACGCAGCCCGCGAAAATGCGATTGAAGCAGCCAGCGTTCTGGTGGAAAGCGGCGCAAATCTTGATATTCCCGACCCCCAGGGAATTTCGCCACTGCGCTTCGCGATCATCAACGCCAATCTGGACCTGGCCAAAATGCTGGTTGAAGCTGGTGCAAACATCAATGACGGCGCGCTGGTTGACCTGCTGGATGTCGAAACCAACAAACTTACTTTTATCCGTGCCGAAAAGAACTATGTCAACCAGACCTCTGTACGGGATTTGATGAGCGTCATGTTTGATATGGGCGTCGATGTTGATGCCTATCCGGCAAAAGCCTATCCTTTCCCGGCCACTGGCTTCAGAGGCGGTGAAGGTACCGCTGGCCAGACTGCCCTTTTTAATGCAGCAGCACGGGATAAGCCAGAGTTTATGTCGCTGTTCCTGGAGCACGGTGCTGATCCAAACTCAGTTAACAAAGGCACACGAAGCGGCAGTTATTTACCACTTTCAGCTGCTTTTGCCGTTGTTCCTGGCCTCTATCGTCCAGGCACCATGGATGATGAAGAATACATACCAAGCATTGAAGAATTGAGTGCTGGTGTCGAACTCCTGCTGGAGCATGGAGCAGACGTCAATGCAACTGCCATGGATGGAACGACTGTATTGCATCACGCTGCTGCCATGGGACGTGAAGCAGTCGTTGAATATCTGATTGCCAACGGAGCTGATCTTTCAATCCGAGACAAAAGCAACCGAACAGCGCTTGATATTGCTAATGGTGTTCCCGAATACAAGGAAGGCGAGGACGAGCCAGGTGAAGAGCCTGTTTATGAAGAGATTGTCACCCTGTTAACTGAAGCCATGAATGCACAGGGCATCGCAATTGAGGAATACGTTCCTCCGGCTTCTGAAGAAGAGTCCGCTGAGGCTTAAAATATAAATCATTCGAGCAGTAGGTACGTTATGAAAAAGAAAATACTGATAACAGCGATTATTGCAGGAATGGGCCTTGGATTAAGTGCCTGCAATAATTCAAACGAAGAGGCTTCAGTCGAAATGACCGCTGAGCAGCGCGAAGCAGCTCGCCTGGCAGCCATTGCTGAACTGCCACCTCTTGATGAGCAGTGGAACATGATCTATGACTACTGTGTAACCTGTCATAACGAGACAGATTACACCGGTGGTCTTTCCCTCGAATATGCTTCACCTGACTTTGTGCACGAAGAAGGGGAAATCTGGGAGTTTGCTATCAAGAAGCTTTCGACTGGCCAGATGCCGCCTCTGGGTGAGCCAAAACCAAGCGATGAGCAGCGCCAGACATTCATAGCTTCTCTGGAAGCCGTGTTTGATCAGGAGGCTGCGGAAAACCCGAACCCCGGTTCTCCCGTTCTGCCTCGTCTGAATCGCAGAGAATATCAGAACTCCATTCGAGACGTTCTGGGTCTGGAGATTGATTCGACCACCCTGCTGGCAGCCGATAACTCTGCTGAAGGATTTGACAACATGGCGGTTGCCCTGCAGGTTTCTGCAACAACCCTGGAAGCCTTTGTTGCTGCTTCCGGACGTGTTGCCGGACTGGCAGTGGGCAACATGGACATGCCACCCGACTTCAGCGTTTACCGTGTCTCTCAGGACAGTTCCGGTGACAAACGCGTTGAAGGCGCACCCATCGGCACTATCGGTGGTATCGTTTTTGACCACTATGCCCCATTGGATGGTGAATATGAATTCAGTCCCAAGCTGATCCGTACCATTCAGGACGAGGCTCGTGGTATTGAATTTGCCCATACCCTGGTAGTCAGTATCGACAAGGAACTGGTTCATTCAGCCGAGTTTGGTGGTTTCAAGGACACCGAACAGCATGAGCTGGATTCAAACAGTTTCGCGCTGGCAGAAGAAATTGATGAACGTTTCCGCTTTAGAACCCATCTGGACGCTGGCATGCATGAAATTGCTGTAAACTTCATTGCCAAACCGGCTTCTCCACATGCTGAAATCTGGAAACAGCATGGCCGTACCTCACTTGACCTTGACGTACTGAAAGGACCGCCTCAGTTGGCTAATGTCGAAGTCCGCGGACCATTCAATCCGACGGGTAAAGGCATGACTGCCAGCCGTGAGAAAATCTTCATTTGTGAGCCCGGCACTCTGGAAGACGAGCAGCTTGCCTGTGCCAATGAAATTCTTTCCAACCTGGCACGTCAGGCCTATCGCCGTCCGGTTACTGAGAATGAAATTTCAGATTTGCTCGGCTTCTATGAAATCGGCAACGAAATTGGTGGCTTTGAGAAAGGTATTGAAACCGGTATTCGACGTATTATTTCCGGCCCTGAATTCCTGTTCAGATCTGAAGAGGTCCCTGCTGGTGTTGCACCTGGTCAGGCCTATCAGATTTCTGACCTTGAGCTCGCTTCAAGACTTTCCTACTTCATCTGGAGCTCCGTCCCCGATGAAGAGCTGATCAATCTCGCCGCTGAAGGCCGTCTGAGCAATCCTGACATTCTGGATGCACAGGTTGAGCGTATGCTGGATGATCCCAAAGCGGAAAACCTGACGAGCAACTTTGCTGAACAGTGGTTGGCTCTGCGAAACCTGAACGCAGTTGTTCCAGACCCCTTCCTGTTCCCGGATTACGACTACAACGTCAAGCAGTCCTCCATCCTGGAAACAGAAATGCTGTTCCGAAGCATTGTTGATGAAGACAAGAGCATCATTGACCTGATTGATGCTGATTACACCTTCGTCAACGAAGATCTTGCAGACCTGTATGGCATCCCCGGTATTCTGGGCAGCCGTATGCGTCGCGTTGATGTGCCACAGGAAGAAAGACGCGGTATCCTGGGCCACAGCAGTATTCTGACTCTGACGTCCCTTTCCATTCGTACCTCACCGGTGACTCGCGGTAAGTACTTCCTGACCAACCTGGTTGGCACACCACCACCTGAGCCGCCACCCAATGTCGATACCAATCTGGTGCCGGCTGAAGGTGTTCCTCAGTCTCTGCGTGACATGATGGTTGCACACCGTGCTGATCCGGTTTGCTCAGCCTGTCATGTCCTCATGGATTCCATCGGTTTCGCCATGGAGAATTTTGACGGTGTTGGTCGCTATCGCACCTACGACGATCGTGGCGGTGGCCCGGTACTCATTGATCCAGCTGACAATCTGTTTGATGGCAGCCGCATCAATGGTATTAATGACCTGAGAAACTGGCTGGTTGAAAACCAGGACATCTTTGCCAGAACCATGACTGAGAAGCTCATGCAGTTCGCGCTAGCCCGTCCGATTGAACACACTGACATGCCATATGTTCGTGAAATTGTTAGACGTGCAGAGCCCAGTGATTATCGATTCTCTGAAATCGTGAAAGGTATCGTTGAAAGTGTACCTTTCCAGATGCGAGTCAATGATCAGGTAGCAGTAGCTTCCAACTAGGTATCACTGATATCGAAAAAAGCAGCCTCCGGGCTGCTTTTTTTTGTCTGCCTGTTTTATAGTCAGGATCAACTCAAAGCTCCGGGTCCCCTTTTTTGTCTGACACACTGTGATGAAACATCTGCTGGAAACCTATGACAGGGAAGTGCGTGCCAATCCTTCCTATCCATCCATTCTCAAGGTGACGCGCACAGACCACTTGGTCTGTCTGAAAGGACCTGGCGAACTCAGCTTTGTCTCGTACTGGGACATTCCTGAGACCGGTGCAGCGGAAATCGTCCGTGAAGAAATTGCTTCACTGACTCTGCAGAACAGAAAACTCATGTGGCGAGTCTATGAGCACGATCGCCCCGAAAATCTGGAAACCTGTCTGCACAGTGAAGGCATGGAAAAAATTGATTCAGTGACCCTGATGGTGATTCCTCTTAAGCGATTCCAGGGACTGACGATTGCTGCCCCCACCCTCGACGTCGTCAAACTGGGCGGTGGGAATGTGGCAAAGGGAGTCGAAGACTTTCTTACTGTCACTGAAATTGCTTTCGGACAACCCAGCCCGCATGACAAGGCATACCATGAAGCCATTCTGGCATTTGATAATTTCAACTATTATGTTGCCTACCGGAATCAGACTCCGGTAGCTGCGGCGCGCTTTGAATACCCTGACAATTCACGCTTTGGCTTTCTGTTTGGGGCCTGTGTCATCCCTGAGTACCGGCATCAGGGAGTCTACCGGTTTCTGGTTAACCTGAGACTGCAGCAGGCCAAATCGCTTGGCCTTGAATACATTGTTATTGATGCCAAGGAGAGCAGCAGGCCCATACTTGAAAGGATGGGGTTCATCACGCTGGCAAAAGGCAGTACCTGGACTCTGACTGTGTAAGACTGATACCTCTCTTAACGCCAAAAAAAAAGGAGGCTGAAGCCTCCTTTTTTTGCAAATGGCTATTGCTGTGTCGGTTATTCCTGGCCAGGATTGAAACGACCATCACCCAGTCTTTCTTCCCGGGTCATGTTGTTCATGCGCCAGTCCTGTACGACATCAAAGAACTCCGGCATCATGGTCATACCACCACCACGCCCTGCTTCAACAGGCACGCCGTAGATGTCAGAGAACTCCTGGGCATAGGTAGATTCACCAGGCATGTTATGGGGGACTTCACCCTCAGCACGGACGATCTCTGTTGCTGGGCGACAGGGATAGGGCTCCATGGTGGTAAGGTCACGTTTTGAGAAACCATTGGATTTGAAGAAAACGTCATCCAGGTAAACCGGATCTTCAACCATGTAGATATGCAGCATGGTCTCGGTATCTTCCTGAGGAATGAAATATTCAACCATATGTGCCTGATCACTCAGTGCCAGGCCGTTACGGCGCATCCAGCCAGCCTTCAGGTGGGTCGTGGTGACTACCAGACGGTCTCCCTGCCATTCACCAGTAGAAAAACCCTGCCAGGTGTGTGGCGCCATTTCATCCGGATGCTCGCGACCATCCATCCAGATGGTGCGGCGCTGGGCCTGCCAGCGGATATGGGTCCCGATTTTAACTTCTTCCAGAGAAACCGGATCCAGTTCCTGCCAGACATAAAGGTTACCTACCCCACGGAATCCATAGGTTGATGGGTGAGGTTTACACTGATGTTCGGGCAAGGTCAGCAAAGATGGCTGCCAGGTATCCGCTCTTAAACGGGCGGCATCATTGACAGGCAACCCGGCATAATCTCCGACAAAAGGACCGGGAATTCGCTCTTCGATATCTTCGTGCATGATGGGATCCCAATGCCCGAATATCCCTTGTGCCTGTACTGAGCTCCCGAGGACACACAGAAGCCCAGAAGCCAGTATTGAAATTACACGATGTTGCATCACGCTTCCTCCAAACTATTTGATTTTTATAGCTATTTTAATAATTTTATTACTGCAGTGCTACTTGATCCAGCAATCCAAGGTAAATTTCCTGGAGCAAATAAATTAAGCCAAATCCCAGCAATACGACTGCGCCAGATTGTATCACAGGAGCAGGCCCCAAAATCACCCCTCGAAGATTACAGTCTGTTTGGAGAATCGGTATACTTGAGAGCTCAGTCACTATCAGGGTATGAGCATGAAAACAATAATAAGCAGCTGTTTTGCTCTGCTAGTCTGCATGTCGGGCCATGCACAGGTTAGTCAAACCAAGGGGGATTTTGAGGATAAATTTCGTCAGCTGGACGAAATACTTCCCACTGCCAATAATTTCCGCAGCGCTTCGGGGGCACCCGGCAGCCAGTACTGGCAACAGCGAGCCGATTATTACATCGAAGCCAGTCTGGATGAAGACAACCAACGCATCATTGGTTCTGAAACCATCACCTACACCAATAACTCGCCGGATACCCTGAGCTATTTGTGGATTCAGCTTGACCAGAACCGATTCCGCAATGATTCCATCGCCCGTACCACAGAAACCGCTGGGGGTGAGGATAGGCTGAGCTTCTACACGCTCAGACGTGAGCGCGCCTTTGAAGACTTCCAGGGCGGCTTTCAGATCAGTCGCGTTCAGGAGCAGCGTGGCGAACTGCTAAACACTCAGATCAACGGCACCATGATGCGTGTTGATCTGGATGAGCCCCTTGAGACCGGCGATTCTGTCAGCATCGAAATTGACTGGGAACACAATATTATCAACCAGAGTGTCATTGGTGGCCGCGGCGGGTATGAATATTTTCCAGACAGTGACAGCTATCAGTTCGCCCTATCACAGTGGTATCCCCGAGTGGCCTCCTACACAGACTACACTGGCTGGCAGAACAAACAGTTTCTGGGGCGAGGCGAATTTACGCTGGAATTTGGCGATTACGAGGTCCGGCTCACGGTGCCTGCAAACCATATTGTGGCTGCCACGGGTGAACTTCAGAATCCCAATCAGGTACTCACTGCTGAACAGCGTGATCGTCTGCAACAGGCCCAGCAGTCCGAAACGCCAATTTTCATTGTCACGCCGGAAGAAGCCGAAGCCAATCAGTCAACCCAGTCCGACCAGAGTGTCACCTGGATATTTGAAGCCGAAAATGTCCGCGACTTCGCCTGGGCCAGCTCAAAAAAATACATCTGGGATGCACTGGGGCATGAGCAGGATGATGAGGACACCCCTCTGGTCATGGCAATGTCATTCTATCCGCCAGAAGCCGAACCGCTGTGGTCGCAGTTTTCGACGCATGCTGTCGCCCATACCCTGGATGTGTATTCCCGCTTTTCCTTCAATTATCCCTATCCGTATGCCATTTCAGTGAATGCCTGGGAAGCCGGCGGCATGGAATATCCGATGATTACCTTCAATGGCTACCGTCCAGAAATAGATGAGGAAAGCGGCGACAGAACCTATTCCAGGCGGACGAAGTACGGACTGATTTCCGTGATTATTCATGAAATTGGCCATGGTTATTTTCCGATGATCGTCAATTCAGATGAACGTCAATGGACCTGGATGGATGAGGGACTGAATACCTTTCTGCAATTCCTGGCCGAACGGGAATGGGAAAATGACTACCCTTCTGGGCGTGGTGACCCGGTCAACATGATTGGTTATATGCGTTCTCAAAACCAGGTTCCCATCATGACCAACTCAGAATCCATTCAGCAATTCGGGAACAATGCCTATGGCAAGCCTGCAACGGCGCTGACCATATTGCGGGAAACCGTGATGGGACGCGAGCTGTTTGATTTTGCCTTTAAACAGTATGCCCAGCGCTGGATGTTCAAACGTCCGACACCCTCAGATTTTTTCAGGACCATGGAGGATGCTTCCGCTGTCGATCTGGACTGGTTCTGGCGTGGCTGGTTTTACAGTACTGATCATGTCGATATTGCCCTGACTGATGTGCGTGAATATCAGATATCAAGCCAGAATCCGGAGGTGGAGTTTCCAATTGAGCGTGAAGAAGAGGCCGAGGAACCGGTTTCTCTTACCCAGTTGCGTAACGAAGA
>CAZKJY010000001.1:0-29188 GCA_964553165.1 uncultured Enterobacteriaceae bacterium | reverse complement strand
CTTGCGCTCTTCTTTTTCATAGAGCGCATATTCATTCAGGACATATTCCACAGTGCCCGGGAAGTAGGCCATGGCCGCCATGAGTTCACGCAGACCTTCCTCAATCCGTTTGGCAATGACAATCTCGCCTTCACGGGTCAGCAGCTCAACGGTGCCCATTTCACGCATGTACATGCGCACCGGATCAGTGGTACGGCCGGCCTCATTTTCCACGGCGGCCAGGGCGGCAGCGGCCTCTGCGGCAGCGAGCTCATCGGTCGAATCATTCTCGACCATCAGCAGTTCATCGGCGTCAGGCGCACTTTCATAGACCTTGATGCCCATGTCATCAATCATCTGAATGATGTCTTCCACCTGATCAGGATCGGAGATGGATTCAGGCAAATGGTCATTTACCTGGGCATAAGTCAGGTAGGATTGTTCTTTTCCTTTTGCAATCAGCGCCTTAAGACTTGACTGTTGTGAACCGATATCGCTCATATGAGATGTTTACCTATGCAGAATGTCAGGAGTTAGGAAACAAAGACTAACCGCTTATTATAACCAAGCCATCTGCCTGATACTAGTTACTGGTTTATATCTAGATAGGGGCAAAACAAGGAAATTTCAAGGAAATGTCCCTATTCTGCCTTTTGTGACAGCTTCCTCTTGGCCGCCTCCACCAGCGATTTGGGCAATTGATGGCGCTGGGTCAGGAAATGCTCCAGATACGCAATGATGTCCCTGAATTCCCTTTCAATGCCGGCCGGTGGCGTGATCTGTTCCCTGTCCATTAACTGGATCAGCTGGGAACCAATGGGTTTGGCGTAGACCTTGGCCAGAAGTTCATGGGTGGAGATGCCCGGGGCGTGTGATGCCAGGGCGACGACTTCAAACAGCAGGTCCATGTCGGGCATGGCCAGTTCCCTGAGCTTGTCATCCACGGTAACCCGGGAAACGATATCCGGCTTTTGCAGAATCAGGTTAACTGCTTTCATGCAGGCCAGATGGACCGAGCGTTGACTGCGGTTCACAGCTTTCCGGGGCGGTACTGACAATGTCTCCGCTTTGGGCTCAGCTACCGGTGCGTACGGATGCTCGTCCGCGGCAGGCACGTCAGTGCCGAGCTGATTCAGGGTCTTGAGGTCGACGCCGGTTGTTTTGGCCAGCTGATCGAGAATCAGCTGACGCAGAATGCCGGCAGGAAACTGTTTGATCAGAGGCATGGCGAGGGTGCCAAGTTTGGCACGGCCTTCCAGCGAGCTCATGTCGACCTGTGCAGTCAGCTTTTCAAAGAAGAATTCAGCCAGGGGCATGGCCTCGCTGATCCGGTCGGCAAAGGCCTTGCTGCCGGTTTTTCTGACCTGGGAATCCGGATCCTCTCCTTCAGGCAGGAACAGAAATCGAGCACTGCGGCCATCTTCCATCAGCGGAATGGTTTCTTTCAGGGCACGCCAGGCAGCCTGGCTACCGGCTTCATCTCCGTCAAAGCAGAACACAATTTCCGGTACCAGTTTAAACAAACGTTTCAGATGGGCTGCCGAGGTCGCGGTGCCGAGAGTCGCCACGGAGTAGTGTATGTCATGCTGGGCCAGGGCGATGACATCCATGTAGCCTTCAACAATCAGGAAGCGCTCCAGATGCCGAACTTTCTGGCGTGCCTGATACAGGCCATAGAGTTCCTCGCCTTTGTGGAATACCGGGGTTTCCGGTGAGTTCAGGTATTTGGGTTTTTCATCGCCAATGACCCGGCCACCAAAACCAATGACCCGACCGCGTTGGTCATGAATCGGAAACATGATGCGGTGCCGGAAGCGGTCATAAATCCGCGTTGGCTTTTTGTCTTCATTCTCAATCAGCATGCCGGCGCTGAGCAGCAGTTTCTGCCTGGCCTCGGTATTGCCCACCTGATCCAGCAGGTTTTGCCAGCCGGGTGGGGCAAAACCCAGTTTGAAATCGCGGGCGATCTCGCCGCTCAAGCCGCGCCTTTTGAGGTAATCCACCGCATCACTGCGCGCTGGATGCTGACGCAATTGTTGCTGATAGAAATTCGAGGCTTCCTGCAGAATGTCATAAAGACCGGCATTACGCTCGCGCTGCTGTTGATGGGCTTTGGACTCTTCCCGTGGAATTTCCAGGCCCATGCTGCTGGCCAGCGTTTCAATCGCCTGGGGATAGTCGATATTCTCGTAATCCATGACGAAGCCAATGGCATTGCCCCCCTTGCCACAGCCAAAGCAGTAATAGAACTGCTTGTCAGGCTCGACTGAAAAGGAGGGTGTTTTTTCCTGATGGAAAGGGCACAGGCCGGAATAGTTCTTGCCGGTTTTTTTCAGGGTGACTTTGGCTCCGATGACATCCACGATGTCGGTTCTTGCCAACAGGTCATCAATAAAATTTTGTGGGATAAAAGCGGCCATAAATGCGACGACATCAATACCATTGCCGGATCATTAGCAACCCGGCGGGTCAGAGCACAGAATAACGTAAATGGTTTGTTAAGTGTTGAAGTAAATCAGCCGAGTCTGGCTTTGACCTGTGCGCTGACCTGGCCCATGTCAGCACGACCACTGACCTGAGGCCGGATAATGGCCATCACGGCCCCCATGTCTTTCATGGATTCGGCGCCCGTCTCGGCGATGGCTTTATCAATGAGCTGGATCAGTTCTGCTTCACTCAATGCAGTTGGCAGGAATTCCTGAATGACATCAATTTCACCCTGTTCCTTGTCCGCCAGTTCCTGGCGTGAGGCGGCCTCAAATTGCTTGATGGACTCCCGACGCTGTTTGATCATTTTGTCGAGAATGCTGATGATGCGCTCGTCGTCGAGCTCAATGCGCTCATCGACTTCGACTTTTTTCATGTCGGCCATCATCAGGCGGATGGTCCCGAGCCGGGACTTATCCTTGGCGCGCATGGCATCCTTCATGGCATCGCTGATCCGGGTCTTCAGGCTTTGCTCAGTCATGATGGCAAGATTTTTTGTGGTGACGGGAATTAGTACAAGCGTCGTGTTCTGCGGTTCTCGCGTGAAACCTTTTTCATATGACGCTTCACCGCCGCTGCAGCTTTGCGCTTACGGACGGAGGTTGGCTTTTCATAGAATTCACGGCGACGAACTTCAGCCAGGATACCGGCTTTTTCGCAGGAACGCTTAAAACGACGCAGGGCGACGTCAAAAGGCTCGTTTTCTTTTAATCTGACTACAGGCAGGAATGCTCCAAGCGTTAATTGTTCGATACAGCTCTATCAGGGCGGCAGATTCTAAAGCCTAATGCACTGAATTGCAAAGGTTATGAGATGCTTAAAAAGAATAATGGCGGGTGCTTAAAAGCCCTCCGGGAAGCACTTGGCCAAGCCCGGAAGGCTTCATTGAGGCGGATTAGCGCTTGTCGACTAAAAAGTTGCCATTTTTAATGACCACATCCACGTTTAACAGATCGAAAATGTCCTGTCGTGGGTCGCCATCCACCAGCACGATATCAGCCAGCTTGCCGGCTTCCAGGGTTCCCAGTTCATCTTCCATGGCAATGTTGATGGCAGCATTCTGCCCCATGATCCGGAGAATATCCTCCTCTGAGAAGACCAGATACAGTGATTTGAGCTCATGGTTAAGGGTCAGCCTGGGTTCGTAACGGGTATCCGTCCCAAAGCCATAAACCACACCGGCTTCCCAGAGCAGGCGGGCATTAACCGGCCCCTGGCCGGCACTGAGAATCGTGTCCCAGGGAAAGGGCAGATAATCGCGGAAAATGGGCTCATTATTGTCATCATAGAAGGGGACAAAAATACCCAGGGTTGAGGTCATTGGAATGTCCGCATCAGCGATAAACTGCGCCTGTTCTTCGGTCAGCATTTCGATATGGGGTGTATGCACCAGTTGATCGACGCCAGCGCGAACGGCGGCCAGGGTATCGGTAACGGTGACGGCATGGGTGATGGTACGAATGCCAAGCCGGTTGGTTTCCTCAACGATCATACCCAGAGCTTCTTCTTCCGGCCCGTTTGGCGTGACAATAATGACATTTTTGGCCGCATCAAAGCCCTGGTCGTAAAGCGCCTGTATCTGTCCGCGCACGGCCTCTTCAGGTAAGGCTGTGGCAGCTTCGGTTGGGCGCATGGGTGGCCTGGCAACATCAAATCGGGCCGGGTCGCCTTCGGGTCCGCCACCGCCGCCGGGGGCTGCCAGACCGGTAAAACGCGCAGCAATAATACGTGGACCGGCCATTTCATTTTCTGCCGTCATCCTGCGCAATTCGAGAATCTGCTGGGGTGGGTCACCAGCGGATAGCAGGGTAGTAAAACCGGCTTCGAGAAATGCCTGCATGGCCGCTTCAGCGTCATTGGCCAGCCACTGGGCGGGGTCTTCGCCGGTGATGATATGACGATGGGCATCAATGAAACCGGGCATGACCGTTCGGCCTTCGGCATCAATCTCCAGTGCCCCCGGGACTGAACTGTTGCCTTCATTCACGGAGACGATGCGGTTTCCCTGAACGACAATGGAGCCATTTTCAATGCTGCCACCCATGCCATCCAGTATTCTGGCGTTATTGATGACAAAGCCCTGTGCAGGGATGGCTTGTGTGGTCAGATCTGTCTGCGCCGGTGCTGGTGAAGGTGCCGGCATGGCTTCCTGCTGGGTGGAATCGTCGCTGCAGGCAAGCAGTAAAAAAGGTAAGACCAGAATAGTTAACTTTCTGAAAGACATGGGGGAACCTCTGTGTTGGTCAGTAACTGTAATAGTAGCGCAACTGCATCGCAGGTTGTTCTATGAGCTCTCCGCCTTTTGGCAGGGGACGGAATTTTGTCATCTTCAGCATATTTTCCAGGGTTTGCTGAATGCGGCCACTGTTAGCATCCTCGCTGGCACCAAGAAAATCAAGATCAATGGCGTTTCCCAGTGTGTCAACCGCAAAGCTCACATCGACATAACCCTTATATTCAATGGAACCCTGTAGTCCCTGCTTGCCGGATGTCTGCAGGGTCGCCGGGAAGGCGGCAATTCTTGGAATCATGACCGGGATGGTTGGCGTCAGGGCTGCATCAATACTGGGGATATTGAAGTTATCGTCAATCAGGAGCTGGTAGGCCACGCGGTAAAACTGACGGGCCGATTCGATCCTGCCATACGCCAGATCCCAGTCCGCCAGGTCCAGCATGGTCAGGCTCTTCTGCTGGGAGCTGACGCCTTCCAAATCGGCAATCAGGCTGGCAACGTACTGCAGTGCGTCTTTGCCGCTACGGTAGCTTTCATCGCGCCGGGCCTCGGAATTCCGCATGGCTTCTTCGCGGGAACCGGTATAGTTTGCGTCAAAAGTATTACTGACCCGTTCAAAATTCATTTCCTGATCGGCATGATAGGCCAGCCGGGCAATCCGGCGAGCTACTTCGACCACGGTATTCAAGGTGGTATTGCTGGTATAGCTTTCCTGATAATCCCGGTAGAGCCCATCAAGCTTCTGCAAACGGGAATCGATCAGATCATTCCGGAAAATATCACGAATTGTGCCATCGGCGATTGATTGCAGGGATCCTGAGCCATCGTTGGAAATACCGACTTGCCGTTCGGGTCTCTGCAGGGTTGAACTGCGGATATTCTGGCGACGGGAATCCCCAAGATAGTTGATTTTAAAATAGGCAGCGGTATACCAGTCTGCCAGATTGGTCATTGCCGTATACATTTCTGGAGAATCAGAGTCATAGTTGAGGGCGTTGATCTCGTAGATAAACTCTTCCTTTTCAGTGATGGCTGAAATTTCCTGACGGGCAAGATGACTGATGATGGACTGTTCCAGTGCCGGAATCTGTTCCAGGGTGTCTTCGCCATAGAGCTCGACGGCCAGTGTGGTCGCATCAGCAAAGGTGGCCAGTGCGGCATCATGATCACCAAGCATCTGATAGGCAAGGCCCAAGCGGCTCAGCCGCTCCACCTGATCAGGGTCCTGGGCAAAAGGCTCACTGATGTCATCAATTCGGGACTCTAGCCGCTCTATGAGGTCCCGTGCGGATTCTCGGTCCCGTTCGCGCTGTTCCTGTGTGGCCCCTCCCAGAATGGAGTCGTTGGCCTGATCGATAGGGACCGGGCTGAAAAACAGGTTGGTAAGGTCATCATTCTGTGCCAGACCCTGGAATGGCAGCAAAGTCAGCAGGAGCAATACGAGGCTAAACTGTTTAAACATCCCCACGTTCCTAATATTGAGCATTATTGAGTATTTGAACACGTTGTTATTGGCAAGCATGTCTGGGCGGCGCTCTGTCAGTGCTGTTCGTGGACTGTTATCTAGTAGGAATAGTAATAGCGGAGTTCCACACGGCCCTGACTGACTAGTTCGCCATTATCGAAATGCGGCCTGAATTTGGCAGTTTTCAGATAATCAGTAATGACCCTCTCCAATTGCCTGTATTCAGGGTTGTCGTTACGAGTGAAAACGACTTCCTGAGCATTACCCAGCGAGTCAACCTCGAAGCTGAGATCAATGTATCCCCGGTAGTCCAGTTCAGCATCGACAGGCAGACCAGAACTTCTGCGGGTAAAGCGATGGGTGGCTGAACGGGGGATCTGACGCGGGACTGCCAGATTCAGGGAACTGTCAATCTGACGCATCGTAAAACCTGCTGAAATCAGTTCTTCATAGGCTTCTTCATAGAAATCACGGGCTGCCTGGATTTTGCCATAGGCCAGGTTCCAGTCTGCCAGCTCAATCAGCGCTGAAGCGACCATTCTCGGAGGCGCCTCCACGGTACGCATGATATTGACGATATAGCGCAAGGCTCTACGACCGGTCTCATAACTGTGATCAAGCCGTTGCTGGGAATTTCGGAATTCTTCGATGCGGCTGTCGCTGTAGTTGGGAATGAAGCTGTAATTAATCCTTTCGTAATCCTGTTCCTGTTTGGTGATGAAGGAGAGCCCGGCAATACGCCTTGCTATCTGGGCAATGGAGTCAATATCAGGTGACTCGCTGTCATAAATGGCTTGCTGGCTATCCTCATACATTTCGCCGACCAGCAGGAGACGGGCATCTTCCACTTCACGGGGTGTCAGATCCTGAATGGTGCCGTTGAATATCGCTTCCATGTTCGGATCGACATAGGCAGTTGGTGATTCCCGGCTGATCCGGTTGAATTCATTGGACCAGGCCATCTGCTCGGCGACCAGCGGATTAGCGATGCGTTCCTGTTCCGGGAGTACGGACATCCTCAAGCCGTTGAGATACTGGCTTTGCAGATTTTCCATGAAGAAGGTGCTGATGTACCAGTCAGCCAGTTCATTGCTGGCCAGCACCATTTCCCGGGAACCAGGTTCATAGTTGTGCAGGTGCAGGTAGTGTTCATATTCATGCCAGCGGGTCCCTTTCTCAAGGTCGCCCATGGCAAGGTAGCTCTGGATAACTTTTTCTGTAATGGTCAGCTGGTCAATACTGTGCAGTCCGTTCTGCACCTTCATGATCTGCAGGGCATTGTCATAATAGGTAATCGCCTCTTCATAACGGCCCAGTTCATGATGGGCATCCCCTAGGCTCATATACTGTTCGAGCAGCTCATAGTTATACGGGTTGTTGCTGCTCTGGTGAATACGGTCTACCTCTGCCTCATAGGATCTGATGGTCTCCAGGAGGGAAAGATAATCCGTATTGCTTTCATCGGCCTCAGACAGGGGAGGCCCGACTGGCAGGATCCGCTGGCTGGCGGAAGTGACATCGAAAACCAGGCGGGTGATATCAACCGGTTCCTGGGCTTGGGCGCTAAGGGTGAAAGCACCCGCCAGAATCAGCAATCTGACTGGCGGGAAAAGCGGGGTTTGAGTGTGCATGATGTTGTTAATGTCGCTAAAGTTCATGAAACTCTCGGGCTGTAACAGGCCCGGATTTCGTATTCAGGAAACACAAAAAATCCCGATAAAACTTTAATTCGAGTCGGTCAAGAATAAACCTGTTTTTTTTTAGCGTCCAGCTATTTGCATTGTTTTACCCAGAAAATATAGTGTTTTCATGGACATGCTTTTATACTCAACCTCGCTTTGTTTAAATCTTGACACACTACATGCAGTACAACGGAGTAACTATGAAAGCAGCAAAAATGATTAAAACAGCTGTGATCTCAGCATCTATTGGCATCCCTCTCAGCGCCTTTGCCCAGGATTATGTGGGTTGGCTTGATTATGCCGGTGGCGGTGAGCAGTGGCTGCGAAATAAAGCGCGGCTTCAGGCATTCGGAGAACAGTTTGATAGCGCCTGGGAAATGTACCAGTATCTTGAGCGGCAGGCTGGTGGTGGCGATGATCTGACCTGGGCCGACATGGCCAGTCCTGAATATGACTGGACAGGCGTTTTTACCCGTGCCCGTGGTGGTCTTTCCTTTGATCCGGATATCGGGCCGAATGAATTATCAGCGCAGCTTACCGAAACCGGAGCTGCTACCCGTCAGGAAAAAATCGATCGCATGGCGGCCATCGGTGGCGAATATGACCCGATTTCCGATTGCCGTCCACCTGGTCATCCACGCTGGGCCTCAGAACCCTTTTTACATGATTTTGTCGTTACCCCGGACCAGACCTATTTGATCAACGAAATGGTCAATGATATTCGCCGAGTCTACACGGACGGCAGAGGGCATACCGATCCCGCTGATGCCTATCCTACCTGGAATGGCGATACCATTGGTTTCTGGGATGATGGTGTGCTGGTCATGCACACCGCCTATCTGATGCCTGGTCAGTATCAGCGCGGCACGCAGCCCGATTATTCAGACCAGGTCGAAGTGGTAGAACGTTGGCGAAAAGTTGACGGCATCAATCTGGAGGCTGATTTCTGGGTCTTTGATCCGGTTAATCTGGCAGAGCCCTGGTATACCCGCCAGGCCTGGATAGAGCTGGAAAACGATGACCACCTGCTGCGCATTCGCTACTGGTGGTGTGGTGAGAACCAGAACAACGACATCATCATTACTGAAGATGGCAACAGTCAGTTTCCGGATTTCGACTTTCTGGACAATGATGCTGAAGTCAGCTCAGATGCGTCCGTGCAGCAGTTCGGTCGCGAATAATCATTCAGGTAGAGGAGGTATATCCCATGAAAAAATTAACCCTAAGCGCATTCATTCTGGCGCTGTTCAGTTTACCGGTTGCGGCACATCATTCCGCGGCCATGTTTGATGATACCCGTGTGGTGGAAGTGTCCGGTGTCGTTAAAGAATTTCAGTACACCAATCCACATTCCTGGCTGATCATTGATGTCACCAATGATGACGGTTCTGTCACCACCTGGGGCTTTGAGGCGGAAGGGCCAAGTTCCCTGATGCGTGCCGGCATTCGACGCAGTGATCTGCCCCCCGGAACCGCTATAACCATCCGCGGTAACCCGATGAAAGATGGTCGCCCGGCGGCCGCATGGCTTGATGCTGTTGTTAATGGGCAAACGCTGAACCCACTCAATGGTTTTGCCATTAACCCAGCTGATGAATAAGTAAGTACATACTTACTTATTTGCTTCTTAAAAGCCCGGTCTGGTTTCCAGCCGGGCTTTTTCATTGCTGGGATCATCAGCCTCCGGATGGCCTCATATCAGGGCGGGCATTGCCCAAGAGATTAAATAGGCTTAGAGTATTCATCCGCAGGGTTCAATAAAAACTAGATAATTAACCATGTCCGTATACAGCTTCATGTCTTCTGGCAAACCCCTGAATATACTTCGCTGCCTTTTGCTTGGCACGGTCCTGCTCCTGCAGGTTTTCGGCTGGCAGGCATCTGCTGCCGAACTGGAAACGGCACTGGCAGCAGAAGCTTCCGGTGATATGGATCAGGCTATCAGCGAATTCAGGGAACTCGCAGATCAGGGCAACGCAGAAGCCCAGGTCAGACTGGCCAAACTCTACATAGCGGGTGAATTCCTTACCCAGGATGTTGGCGAGGCTAACCGGCTCTATAGTCTGGCGGCCGAGGCCGGCAATCCCGAAGCCCTGGTTTATCAGGGTGATCTCAGTTTTGCCGGCACCAGTGGCATCCCGGATATGGAGGCGGCAATGGACCTGTATGAAGAAGCCGCTGACCAGGATTATGCCCCAGCCTATGTCAAGCTGGCCTTCATGTATCTGAACGGCCAGGGTGTCGACAGGGATTACCGGGAAGCAGTTGATCTGTTCACCCGGGCGGCGGAACAGGGGGATGACCAGGCATTGGTCAGTCTCGGCAACCTGTATCTGAATGGCGAGGGTGTCGAACAGGATTTGGAGGAAGCCGTGCGGCTTTATCAACAGGCCAGCGAGCACGGGTTTGCACCTGCCCAGATGAATCTGGGCAACATGTATTATCAGGGCAGCGGTGTGGAAAGTGATCCATCAATGGCGCTTGAACTGTATCGTGCCGCTGCCGATCAGGACTATGCCCCCGCCCAGGTGGCAGTGGCCAATCTGTATCTGGACGGCGATATAGTCGAGCAGGATTATGAAGAAGCCATGAGACTCTTTATAGCGGCGGCAGACCAGAGTAATCCACAGGCAATTTACTGGCTGGGCTGGATGTATGAAAACGGTCATGGCGTGGCGCCTGATCTGAATCAGGCACTGCGACTTTATGAGAGAGCTGCCGATTTTGGCAGTGCCCGTGCGCAGTTTACCCTTGGCCTCAAATACGATAACGGCGATGGCTTCCCCCGTAACGCCACCATAGCCGCCAGTCTGTTTCAACTGGCCGCGCAGCAGAATTTCACCCTGGCACAAGTGGCGCTGGCTAATAAACATTATCTGGGTCAGGGTATCCCGCAGAATTTTGATGAGGCAATCCGTCTCTACCGGCTGGCGGCAGCACAGCAGAGTGCCGAGGCCCAGACCAACCTGGGCGTGATGTATGCCAATGGTCAGGGTGTCGACCAGGATTTTGAAGAAGCCGTGCGACTCTACCGTCTGGCCGTGGAGCAGGAGTATGCCCGAGGCATGGTCAATCTGGCCTGGATGTATGCCAATGGTCTCGGCGTAGAACAGAATCTGGCTGAAACGATGCGTTATTATGAGCAGGCAGCTGCACTGAATGATACCCAGGCCATGCTCAATCTGGGGATGATGCATGTTAATGCCCAGGGGACCCCGCAAAATCTGGAACAGGCGGTTGCTTATTTCAGGATGGCGGCAGAGCGCGGTTATGCCCCGGCTCAGGCCAATCTGGCTGTCATGTATGCCGAAGGCCTTGGGATGGAAAGTGCCTCATTGATTGATGCCTACATGTGGGCGCAACTGGCATCGGAACAGAATAACCAGCAGGCCCGTACCTACCAGCAAAATCTGGAACCCCGTTTGAGTGCCGATCAGATTATCACGGCGATGGAAAGAGCCCGGGCCTGTGCCGAAAACGATTACAGGGATTGCTGAGCGCTTAAAGTGTGCAGGGCCTCGGGTCCCAGCCGGCATTATCAGCCTCGCGACGGAAATTGGAACTGGTGATGTACTCCACCAGCAGATTAACCGGATCACGCACAATCGTCGTCACGATCAACCACTCTGTTCCATCCGCTTCTGTGAGCGTGTTGAAGTATTCTTTCACTTCAGTCTCGCTGCTGTAAGGCACGCCATTTTTGCGCAGAAGGCCAGCACTTAAATTCCCTGTTTCCACATACAGCTTGCCACCGACCATTTGCTGGGCCGGAGTACGCTGATTAAGGGTTCGGCGACCGGTGCCCTGATCGGGATTCAGCAGCTGGCGTTGCGGGTCAAAACCACCGGCATACTGCCACTCGGCCAGGGAAAGACCCTGCAGACTGGGCGCGCCTGGCTGAGGCGGGTTATCAAAATGCAGAAAGCGGCTCTGCTCACCGGAATCCATATCGATGCGCAAGGTATCGCCATCCTGCCAGCTGATTTGCAGACGACCAGGTTCTCGCAGCAGGACAGGAGCCCCATAGGCCTGACAGGCCTGGCCTGATTCCCTGAACTGCTCTATGTCAAAGGCATTGGCACTTTCCCGACCCCGGTTACTGAGCGGCAGGCCTGCCAGATATCCCGGTGCCGGGGTTATCATGCGGACGTGCCAGTCTTCTGTAATGACTGCGACCCAGTTGCCGGTGATATCAATGGGAGAGAATCGCTGATAGATGGATTCCTGGGCCTGTGCTACCAGTGGCAGGACTGCGTTAAGCAGAAGGACACCAGACAGTTTGATCAGTATCTTCAATTGTGTTCTTTTCATATTCATGTTCAGACTAGTCATTCTGGCCTGTAAATTCTGGATAAACTGTCTCCAGAAACATGTCAACCGTCCAGCCCGGCTGACTGTAGCGGCTCTCCCAGCCCAGCACGGGCCGGGCAGCCTTGACTGCATCCAGACTGGCTCCTTCCTCGCTGACAAGGCGCTGTAGCCGGTCGCGGATGATATAGGTCATGTCACGGAACTCAACCAGTTCAGCCTCATCGGAAATATAACCATGACCCGGAATGATGTAGGTGCCGCCTTCGGCTAAATCCCCGGAGATGGTGATTTCCAGCATTCGGTCCAGTGCCGCAATGCTGCCAGCCAGGCTGCCGCCTTTGTCAGGATCTATCAGGGGCAGGTTGGTCGTGGTGTAGATGTCGCCACTGACCAGAACATTGGAGCCCCGGAAATAAACGACTGTATCACCGTCACTGTAGGCATTGGGCATGTGTATGATATCGATGGCTTCGCCATTGAAAGTCTGGCCCCGACTGGCTTCAAAATAGCCTTCAGTGGGCCAGGAAGATTGCGGATAGCGCTGTTCTCCATCCTCTGTAAGGGCGACACTCATCTGGAAGAGAACATTTTCCTGAGCAATCACACTGATCCGTGCACCCCGTTCAGCGCCCCGCGTCGAACCGCCCGGTAAGGCCGCTATCAGAGTATTGCCACCAACATGCTGGTCGGCGGTGGAGGTATTGATGATGTAACGAATCGGGCGGTCGGATATTTTCGCGATGGCCGCAATGACGGCTTCAGCCGGTTCGAGACTCCCCGTATCCACCAGCATGATGCCCTGTTCACCAACCTGTACAGCAATATTGCCACCGGCACCGGCAATCATCCAGACATTGCCCTGCACATGCAGGGTTTCCAGCTGGCCCGAGACTGGTGGTTCTTCAGGATTGGCCCTTGCTGACAGTGCGAGGCTGAGACTCAGAAGGCCTGTGAGCAGCAGGCTCAGGGAGTTGTCCGCCATCATGGAAATAACGCGGTTCATGGTCTTAACTCTTCACGGTATTCAGGATACATCGTTGCTTCGCCGCCCAGGGTGGGGGCTACCGGAATGCCCAGCTCTTCCGCCCGGTCGCCGTAAAAGGGATTCTCGCCGGGCAGATAATGGGGCACATAGTGTCTTTCCGGACGAGGAATTTCAGCAATGTTGAGACATTCCAGGTAGACGTTGTCTGTGGTGTCCGGCGGTTCCACGCCGAAGGTGGCCGTTGTTACTCCCTGAGGAGCAATTATGAAATCGGCGGACCTGACATAGCTGTCTGTCAGGTAATGCGGGTCATCAACAAACCAGGTGATGGTCAGCACACCATCATTGCGCTGATAGTAAGTGGTTACCGTTGCCTCATCACTGCTGGGAACCCCATTACGTCTTACCCAGCCCCATTTCAGGTGAGTGGTGGTTGTGATCAGGGTGCCGTTTTCCCAGCGTCCGGTTGTGAAGCCGGCCCAGGTATGGGGGGCGTATTCGGATGGGTGCGGTCTGCCATCCATCCAGATGGTCCGGTCTGCCCGGCGGAAAGTGCCGCCGATGGTATAGGAAATCAGGTCCAGATTGTCGTCCAGCTGAGCGGCAATGCGCAGGGCAGCAGGCCCCCAGTACGAATACTGGGATGGGTGGCGCATGCACACATGTTCGGTAACTCCCAGCAGGGCACTGTCATAGGAAAGTGCCCGGGACAGCGCCTCTTCATTCAGTGGAATGCCCAGGTAGTCCACCAGAGGGGGGCCATCGGCGCGTTCATTGGCATCCTCGATGAATCCGAACAGTTCGGAATCAATGGCGATTCCCGGGGCAGGCTGATTCCAGAAACCAACAATGTCGGATTCCTGAGCGAGTAAGGGAGTTGCCTGGCACAGGAGTGCCAGGCAAAGCAGTCGTTTCAGCATAAAGTTGAGTTCAGTGCTTAATCAATCGCGAAGCAGTAGAAGCGGCCTGCACCACCGGTATTGACCAGCGCCTGCTGACTGCAACCCTGGGAGGGGTGAGCTGCTGCCCAGGGTGACAAACCTGGCTGCAGACTGAGACGGTCAATATGGCCAAGCATGGCAGAACCATCACCGCTGGAGGTCCAGTTACCACAGGTTCGGTCTTCTCCGGCCGGAAAGGCAGTGCCATCCGCCTGTGTGCCAGTCAGAGCGTCGTGCTCAACACCAATCTGCAGGGCAATCGGCAAAGGAGCACCGTTTTCATCCAGGGCAACGTAAGGCACCGGGGCACCGTGTTCATCCAGGGCGGTTCTTACTGACAGGTTGTTACTGGTTTCATTGTGAAGCTCGGCCAGATTTCTGGCAATCATGTCACCATTGGCATTATACCAGGGGCCGGAACCAATGCGGTCACGGGCATTTACGGCATTCGGTCCCTGCGTGCTGAGGTAGGCGTGCCAGGTCTTGTTACCGGCACCAGCGACAGCGGCCAGCGCCTGGCAACGGGCATCAGCACCGGCCAGACCACCAAGATTTCCCCCCATACCTGAACCGGCACTGGTCACAAAAAAACTCATCTGCTGCTGTGCGGCTGCGCCACGAACCTGTGCCATGGCAGGGGCGCTGGATAGCAGAACCATGATTGCGGCTAAACTGAGACTTATACTGGAAAATTTCATCATGAACTCCTGTATTTATTATTGCTGTTGTTAATTTATTAGTAAGCAGCGCAAGAGCATACCCGCCACTCTTTGGGGTGTCCAGCCTGCTAGGCGAAACAGGCTGTTTGCAGATTAATGGACGGGCGGGTTCCGAAAGCGGTGAAGCTCAGTTGATCTGCAGGTCCTGGCCAGGGAAGATCAAATCACTGCTGAGGCCGTTCATCCGTTTCAGGTTGTCGACACTGATGCCAAAGCGGCGCGCGATACTGGCCAGATTGTCTCCCCGCTGGACCCGATAAATCTGCTGGGTTGGTGCGGTGGCAGCCGTATGCAGGGTCAGCTCCTGGTTCACATAGATGGTAGTCCCGGTAAAATTATTCCAGACCTGGATGTCCCGGATGGAGACATCAAAGCGTTCAGCGATCTGTCCCAGCGTATCACCGCTGCGGACGTTATAAATGGTAGGGACGACCAGATCGTCGACCACGTTATCGCTGAGACTGATGGCCATCAGCGGTTCGTCTTCAGTCGAACCTGCCTGTTCAACAATCTGGAAACCTTCGTTGAGCTTGATTGGACGATACATTGGTTCCCCAAAATTAACTGTTCTCGGGGCTTCGGAGCGAATGGCAATGTCAGTCGTAATCCCAGTTCCCGGGATCATCAGGTTCTGGCCCGGATAAATCAGATGATTGCGAATGCCGTTGACCGCCTGTAGCTCGCCGATGCTTGTCTGATACTGGCGGGCGATGGCTGCCAGAGTATCTCCGGAGCGTACCTGATATTCGGTCGGCGAACTCTTTTCAGCGGCGGGTAAGCGGGCAAAGGCTCTGATAAATCGTTGGTAGCTGCCGGCTGGAATTTTAAGCGGGTAAGGTTCTGCGCTGTCGGGCAGGGTTGCTTTTCTGACGGAGGGATTCAGACGGCGGATGGTCGCCAGATCAACCCCGGCCAGATCGGCAGCGCTTTCCAGACTCATCATGCCTTCGACCAGCACGACATCATAGGTATATTCCTGGCCCAGATTTTCAACCTGAATGCCAAAGCGTTCCGGGTCGGAGACGATCAAGGCTGCCGCAATGAATTTGGGGATGAAGTTTCTGGTCTGTCTGGGCAGAAAGGGATAGATTTCCCAAAAAGAGGGTGGATTCTCAATTGAACCGCCAGCTCTTTCGACTGCCCGGCTGATACATCGATAGCTGCAATTGTAACCAGCCAATGCAAGGTGCCAGTTGCCACTGTATGTTTCATACAGAATTTTCAGATGTTTGGCTGCAGCCCGGGTTGCCAGCTCAGGATCCAATCGCTGATCAATCCAGTTGTCTACTCTCAGCCCTTCACCTCTTGCCGTTGCCGGCATGAACTGCCACATGCCAGCTGCGCCAGCCGAACTTCTTGCGATTGGATTCAGGCTGCTTTCTCCCAGTGCGATATATTTTAGTTCATCGGGTATTCCTTCTTCCCCGAAGATCTGTTCGATCATCGGAAACCAGAGCTGTCCACGCTCAATCCAGAGATGCAGGAGACTGCGACGGTTCTGCAAGTAGTCATTGATTTCACGTTCAACCACACGATTGGCAGTCATGGCGACCGCAGGCGTGACAGGTAGCACTATTTCAGTTTCTTCATGGCTATCGGATTCCTGGATCGGAGAAATATCCCGGTCACCCGAAACGTTGGCCGCGCTGACCAGATCCTCAATCAGCAGGGGCTGGGAGGGACGCTGGATTTCTGTTTGCTGGCTGCTTGCCTGCTCAAGGCCTGGTTCTTCAACGGTATCTTCATAGGAAGCACAGGCCGTCAGGGTGAGGAGGATGCTTAGTGTGAGTGAGAGAACCCGAATAAATTTACAGGAAAAATAAGAGCTTAGCTTTAATAAATAAAAGTTCATGCGATGATCTATGAAAGTAATACACGAATACGTCGAAGGCGGTTCAATTATCCATAATTTATGGGAAATGTATAATGCAAGTTTTTGAAACTTGAAGAAGCTCACGAAAGCATGAAAGTACTGGGAATTGAATCATCCTGTGATGAAACAGGGATTGCCATTTATGACAGCGAGGCCGGTTTGCTTGCTGATGCACTTTACAGTCAGGTTGCCATTCACCAGAAGTATGGCGGCGTGGTTCCGGAACTGGCTTCCCGCGATCATATACGCAAGACTCTGCCGCTGATTCGCGAAGTCATGGAGAAAGCCGGCTGTTCGAAAAATGATATTGATGGCCTGGCCTATACGGCAGGACCGGGACTGGCAGGTGCCCTGCTGGTAGGGGCATCCATAGGGCGGGCGCTGGGCATGACCTGGAATATTCCCACCCTGGGGGTTCACCACATGGAAGGTCATCTGCTGGCGCCCCTCCTGGAAGAAAAAGGACCAAGCTTTCCTTTTGTGGCGCTGCTGGTTTCCGGCGGGCATACCCAGTTGGTGGAAGTGGAGAACATAGGCGTGTACCGGCTGATTGGCGAATCGCTTGACGATGCAGCCGGTGAAGCTTTTGACAAGGTAGCCAAGATGCTGGGACTTCCCTATCCGGGTGGACCCCATGTCGCCAGACTGGCCGAAAGCGGAACCCCGGGACGTTTTACTTTTCCCCGTCCCATGACCAATCGTCCCGGCCTGGATTTTTCCTTCAGCGGATTGAAAACCTACACGCTCAACAGCATCCTTGAACTGCTTGATGGTGACACAGACACCCAGAATCTGGATCAGCAAAGCAAGGCAGACATTGCGCATGCCTTTCAGGAGGCTGTGGTGGATACCATGCGCATCAAATGTCACCGGGCCCTGCAGCAGACCGGGCTCGACACGCTGGTCATCGCCGGTGGTGTCAGTGCCAATCAGCGTTTACGGCAGGTGCTGGCAGATCTCGCTGAGAAAAATTCCTATCAGGTTTATTACCCCAAACTGCAGTACTGTACGGACAATGGTGCGATGATTGCCTATGCAGGTTGTCAGCGTCTGCTCGCCGGCCAACAGGATGATCTGACCATTCTGGCAAAACCGCGCTGGGCGCTCGACAGTTTGCCCGCCCTGTAAGAGGAAGACAGCCTTGGACATTGTATATATCAGAAAACTGCAGGTAGAAACCGTGATTGGTATTTATGACTGGGAACGCAGGATTCGCCAGACAGTGTGTATTGATCTTGAAATGGCCTGTGATGTGAAAAAAGCTGCGGCCACGGATGCCATTGCAGATGCGCTGGACTACAAGGCAGTGGCCAAGCGTCTGATTGCCTTTGTCGAGGCCAGTGAGTTTCAGTTAATCGAAACCCTGGCCGAAGAAATTGCCAGCATCGTGCTCAATGAATTCAGTGTCAGTTGGCTGAAACTGAGCCTTGGCAAACCGGGAGCAGTCACAGGGGCCAAAGACGTCGGCGTCATAATCGAAAGAGAGCAGAGCCCCTGATGGTTTGGGTGACCCTGAGTCTTGGCAGCAATATGGATGCGGCTGCAAATCTCAGTCGCTGTCTGGACAGCCTCTTGCTCGCCTTCAGGGATCTCAGTCTTTCTGCTGTTTTTGAAAGTGAAGCTGTCGGATTTGACGGGGATAACTTTCTGAACATGGTGGTTGGCATGGAAACCGACATGCCACTGGGTGAACTGATTTCACATGTAAAAAAGATTGAAGACAAGTTTGGCAGAAACCGGACCTTGCCGAAGTTCAGTGGCAGGACGCTCGATATTGATATTCTGACTTACGGGAATCTTGTCGGCAGGCATCATGGTATTGAACTGCCCCGGCCCGAAATCACTGAAAATGCTTTTGTGCTCTGGCCGCTGTCCCAGGTCGCGGGCAAACGGCAGCACCCGCGATTGAAAAAAAGCTATTCCGAACTCTGGATGGCTTATGACAAAACCCGGCAAAAGCTCTGGCCTGTCGATTTCTGCTGGCATGAGAAAGCCATTTCTTCTGTGGATTCAGCCTAAGCGGCGTACGCCCCTTTCTGGCTGTCCTGCAGAAATCTGCAAAGGAGTTATACCATGACGACCATCAAAGCTCTGGATGAATCGGAGATCAATGCGCGGCTTCAGCTCCTTAATTCAGCGCTGAAAAAGCCCTGGATAGCGAAGGAGGGCAAGTTGGAAAAAACATTCATTTTCGGCAATTTTATCGAGGCCTTTGCTTTCATGAGCAAGGTTGCCCTGTATGCAGAAAAGGTCAATCACCATCCGGAGTGGTTCAATGTCTACAGGACTGTCGAGGTTAAGCTGACAACCCATGAGGCGGGCGCTCTCACAGAACGTGATTTTGAACTGGCTGCATTCATGGAGTCGAGTGCCTGAGACAGCATCATCTGCTGGTTCTGAATCAGTCAATCCAGAATGGCCCTGAAATTCATGAGTATTGAGGGGTTCACAGCAAGGGAACGGCCCCTGGCATGATAGTCAGCAGTCAGCTTTCCCCACTAGAATTTCAGCCTTCTGCCGCCGTCAACATGCAGAACCTGTCCCGTCATGTAATCTGCCTGTGAGATCAGAAAATAAACGGCACTGGCAATATCTTCAGAGCGTGCCGGATAATTCAGACAGGAATAGCTGAGTGGATCAGGGGCAGGGACAGATTCTTCAGGGTTTTCCCCGGCGATGTTCGGAGCCAGGATATAGCCGGGAGCAACAGCATTTACCCTCACCTCCGGCGCCAGTTCCCGGGCCAGGGTCTTGCCCAGATTTTCCAGCGCGGCTTTGGCCATCGTATAAAGTCCATAATCCTTTCGACCAGTGCTGGCCGCAATATCCGTAATATTGACGATGCAGCCGCGAGATTTTTTCAGTGCCGGATAACAGGCCTTGCACAGAAAGGCTGGTGCCCGCGCATTGCTGCCAATCAGTTCCATCCAGGCAGTCTCGGTATAATTTTCCAGTGAGCAGGGATAAAAACTGGAGGCGTTATTCACCAGCACATCCAGCCGCCCCCACTGGGCGCAGGCCTGAACGGTCATGGCGTCAAGTGCATCAGTTTCCAGCAGATTTGCCTGCAGGCTGATACAGCTGTCAGCGGCAAGCCGGTTTAATTCAGCGCAGAGTTTTTCCGCTTCGATACCCGAGTGAAGATAATGCAGGATGATGTTATATCCCTGGCTGTGCAGTTTACGGCTGATAGCTGCGCCCAGCCGCAGGGCACTTCCGGTAATCAGTGCAACAGGTTTTTCTGATGTCTGCGTCATGCTAATTGAAGGTACGATCAAGTGCCTGCATACGTAGTTCCTTTACTTTCGCACCGAATTCCTCGCCTTCATAGCCGGCTTCGCTCAGGGTGCTGGTATCCACGTCCTGACAGACCTGCAGCGCGTGCAGAAGCATCTTGTTCATGTAATCCAGTTTGGTGTCGCTTTCATTTCTTGCCCGGCCAATTGCCTTGCAGGCAGTTAAGAAAAATTGGAAACGTTCACTGCGACGGAAGGCGTCGGTTTTCTCAAATAGAAACATAAAGCTTTCGGGATTGCTGATATCGAGGCGGGCATAATCATCGCAGTAGGCGCAGACAATTGAAGCCAGATCATGGTAATCCTTCGGGATTTTCAGGCGTTCGCAGAGACTGTCGACCTTGCGCAAATTCTTTATCAGCGTAAATTCATGCAGGATACCCAGTTCATGGCAGAGCGCGGCAAATCGAATCGCTGTATCAGGCGTTAATTCTGCAGCCTTGGTCAATGCCATCAGAGAAAGTCTGGCCTTTTCGTGGGAAATGCCAAACAGTCCTTCAATTTCCTCCATGATCATGCCCAGTGCATAGCAGTCCCGCAGGGTCAAAAAGAAAAATGCCGGTGTTTTTTCCGATAATGCCCGTCGAACTTCCTGCCAGATGCGTTCGGCAGGCAGGGTTGCCAGTTCACTGTTATTTACCAGTTCCTGCATCAGTTTCAGTGTTTCCTGGGCAACTTCGAAGCCGAGATGGGCATAGCGTGCCGAAAATCGGGCCACCCTGAGTACACGCAAGGGGTCTTCCGAGAAGGCTGGTGAAACATGGCGCAGGATTTTGTTCTGCAGGTCTTCGCGACCGCCGTAGGGGTCGATCAGATTGCCATCTTCATCTTCAGCCATGGCGTTGATGGTGAGATCACGCCGTAACAAGTCTTCTTCCAGGGTAATTTCGGGAGAGGTATTGAGCGTGAAACCGGTATGGCCTGTCCCGGTTTTTCTCTCAGTACGCGCCAGTGCATACTCCTCTTTGGTTTCGGGATGCAGGAAGACAGGAAAATCCTTGCCCACCTGCTGGTAACCCAGCTCCAGCATCTGTTCAGGCGTCGCACCCACCACGACCCAGTCTTTATCTTTGACAGGTAAGCCCAGTAATTTATCGCGGACAGCGCCGCCAACAAGGTAAATTTTCACAAGGGGTATCGGATCAATTGCACTCGGTACAGAATATTTGTTTATCTTCAAGGCGTAAAGCAGTCAGGCATCGGCCCCACACACAGCCGGTGTCCAGCGCATAGACATTTTCCATATCGGTCACGCCATTCAGGGTGGCCCAGTGTCCAAACAGGATGCTCACTTTTTTGCTGAGTTTCTGATACTGGTACCAGGGCTGAAATCCTTTCGGGGCGGTATTGGCCCCTGTTTTGACGGCCAGGTTCAACAGGGCTTCCTTATTGCAGAAGCGAATGCGGGTGAAATAGTTTGTCAGTACCCGCAGACGCTTCATGCCGCTGAGCTCCTCGTGCCAGATATCAGGCTGGTCTCCATACATCTTGGTGAGGAACTTGAGATACTTTTCTCCCCGCAGTGCGGTCTCGATTTCACCGGCATAATCCAGAATCTGTTCGAGTGTCCAGGCGGGTGCAAAACCGGCATGCACCATCAAAAAGGTTTCTTTACCCTTGCTGGTTTCCAGTTTTTCATGGTGGACAATCGGCAGATGGCGAACCCACTCACTGAGCTCATGACAGTCCGGTGCCGCCAGCAGTTTTTTCAGGGTTTTCTTCTTGCCACCATCGAATGCGCCAGTAGCCAGTGCCACGAAATGCAGATCGTGATTACCCAGCACCGCAGTGAAGGCCGGCCCAAGGTCTTTTAGAAAGCGCAGGGTCTTTAGTGAGTCAGGGCCACGATTGACCAGATCACCGACACACCAGAGCCGGTCGACCGCAGGGTCGAAATTGATTTTATCGAGCAGCTTCCTCAGGGGTTTGTAGCAGCCCTGAATATCGCCCACTGCATAAACAGCCATCAAACGCTCCAGTGAAAATGCTAAGCCTAGTGCAACATATTGGGAGTAGCCAGCACAAATGCAGGAATGGCCACGTCAAAGGTTTCCCCATTCTCTGCCAGCATCGTGTAACTGCCTTTCATGTCGCCAATATTGCTGTTGAGAATGGTGCCACTGGAATACTGAAACTGTTCACCGGGTTTGATCACCGGCTGCTGACCAACCACCCCCTTGCCTTTGACTTCTTCGACACGGTTGTTCTGGTCGGTAATAATCCAGTGTCGTCTCAGGAGCTGAACAGTATCGGCCCGGTTGTTCTGTATGGTAATCGTATAGGAAAAGGCGTGCGAGTTATTCAGGACATCAGACTGCTGTGCCAGGTACTGGGTTTTTACGCTGATGTTAATGCCTGAATTTTCATGCGTCTGCTGTGTCATGGTGACTATCCGGGTTGCCTTTACGTTGTTCGAGCCAGAGGCAAATTCTAACATAGTCATCAAGACTCAGGTTTTCTGGTCGCAGTCCGGGATCAATCTGCAGTGACCTGAGATCAGACTCCAGCAGAAGTCCCTGCAAATTATTACGCAGGGTCTTACGGCGCTGGGCGAAGGCCTGGCGTAAGAGATTCTCCAGGGTAAGCGGGTGTTTCAGTGGCAGACTTGCCGGAGGATGCGGAACCAGTTTCACGACGGCAGAGGTGACTCTGGGAGCCGGCGAAAAGGCCTGGGAGGGCACCTCGAACAGTTTTTCTACCTCACAGAAATACTGGGTCATGATACTGAGCCGCCCGTAGTCTCTGGAGTCGGGTTTCGCGCTCATGCGATCAACCACTTCAAGCTGCAGCATGAACAGCATGTCAGTGATGCCTGCCAGGTAAGCCATCAAGTGAAAAAGCAGTGGGCTTGAAATATTGTAGGGAAGATTGCCGATGATGCGTGCCGGGTTCTCAGCGGAGAGCAGGTCATTGAAGTCCAGCTTCAGGACATCCTGCTCAATTAACGAAAAATTGGGGTAGTGGCCGAAACGCTGTCGCAGCCAGGCGGCGAGATCGCGGTCAATTTCTATGGCATGGAGTGGGGCACCACTGGCAAGCAGCCGTTCGGTCAGCACGCCCTGTCCCGGACCGATTTCGATCAGGTGTTCAGTGGCCGCCGGATGCAGACACTGAATGATTTTCTCAATCACCTGGGAGTCAATCAGGAAGTTTTGCCCGAACCGCTTTCTGGGGCGGTGCTGCCTGTTCATGTCAGGCGCCCTGCAATTGAGCTGCCATTCTGAACGCTTCCAGCAGACTTCCCATACTGGCTTTGCCACTGCCGGCAAGATCCAGGGCTGTGCCATGATCCACAGACGTTCTGATAATCGGCAAGCCCAGGGTGATATTGACGGCTTCACCGAATCCCTGGGCTTTCAGTACTGGCAGACCCTGATCATGGTACATGGCAAGTACCGCATCAGCCGACTGCAAATATTTTGGGGTGAACAGGGTATCTGCTGGCAGGGGACCCTGGAGTCGGAACCCCTGCCTGTTCAGTTCTTCAAGCAGAGGGCTGATGATTTCAATTTCCTCCCGTCCCAGGTGACCTGACTCGCCTGCATGCGGATTGAGTCCACAGACCAGAATCAGCGGCTTGCGGATGGCAAATTTCTGCTGCAGGTCGTGATGCAGAATCTGAATGACCTTTCGCAGCAGTTCGGCGTTTATGGCCTGTGGCACATCACGCAGGGCAAGGTGGGTAGTAACCAGGGCAACCCGCAGCTGTCTGCTGGCCAGCATCATGACCACCGTCTCACGTCCGCAGCGCTGCGCCAGGTACTCTGTGTGCCCACTGAAAGCGATGCCAGCCTCATTGATAATACTCTTCTGGACGGGACCGGTGACCATGGCATGGAACTGACCGGTGAGGCAGGCATCGACTGCCTGATCCAGGGTGTTGAGGACATAGGCCGCATTGTTCACATTGAGTTGGCCAGCTGAGACTTCAGCAGCAAGTTTGACCGGGGCCACCCACATGGCTGTCTGGTCTGCTGAATATTCAGAAAATGGGCGGATGGGGATGCCGAGACCTAACTGGCTCGCACGTGCCTGCAGAAGCTGCGGGTCGGCAAAAAAGACAGGCGTGGCAAAGGTAAAGACCGGATCTTTTGCCTGGATATAGGCCTGGGCTAACTGGAGGCTTATGTCAGGACCAATGCCGGCTGGCTCACCCGGGGTGACCGCAATAAAAGCCTGCTGGCTAATTATTGCCTCCTGTTTTTATATCAATGTAGGCCGTGTCACGAATTTCACTGAGCCAGTTTTGCAGTTCGGTATCATATTTTCTTTCACGCAGGATCTGTTCTGCCTGAAAGCGGCGGTTTTCCTGGGTGACATCTTCCACACGGCGTTCCAGGACCTGGGTAATGTACCAGGCGTTGTCCGCCTGAAAGGGTTCGGAAATTTCATCGATTTCGAGCGTCTCAATCCTCGCCTGATACTCCGGTGGCAGCTGGCCTTCCGTGATCCAGTCAAGATCGCCGCCGCTTACCATGGAACCGGGATCATCAGTATAGACACGGGCCAGATCGCCAAAATCCTCACCGTTCAGGATGCGGTCATGTAACTGGTTAATCAGGGTCTCAGCCTGATCCGGGGTGCGGATTTCATTGGGTCTGATCATAATATGACGCAGGTGGGTCTGATTGACCTGCAGATCTGAGCCACCTCTTTTATCCACCACTTTAACGATATGAAAACCACTGTCACTCTGAAAGGGTTCACTGATGTCACCGACCTCCAGATCAGGAACAACTGAGCGGAACATGGTGGGCAGATTTTCAACCTTGCGCCAGCCACTGAGATCTCCTCCGCTGACCGGGATGCCGAGAATCTGGCCGGAAGAGGCCAGCTGGATGATGTCGGCCCCTTCTTCCAGTTGCTGATACAGGAGCTCAGCCAGTTCCTGCTGGCGCTGGTTTTGGCCAAGACCATCGTTGGGAATCAGAATATGGTTGACGCGAAACTCCGGTGCAACCTCGGCGAGTGCAGTCTCGGAGCGTAGATAATTCTCTATTTCCTGACGGGTGATCGTGATGCGCTGATTGATGGTGCTGTTCTGCAGGTTGTTGATCATCATGTCACGCCGGATCTGCTCCCGGAAATTCAGATATTCACCGTCCTGGTTCAACACATTGCGGAACTGCTCGAAGGTCATGTTGTTCTGCTGGGCAATCTGCGTCAGGGCCTGGTTCAGACGGTTATCATCAACCCGGATTCCTGAACGTACAGCAAGCTGTAACTGGATGCTTTCAATAATCAGCTGATCCAGGACCAGCTGTTCCAGTTCCTGTGCTGGGGGCAGATTTCTGCCGCCGCTGTTAGACAGTATATTGGCCAAGCGCTCGTTGAATTCACTTTGCAGAATCACGTCATCTTCGACAACGGCAATGACTTTATCGCTAAGCTGTGCCTGTGTAGGCAGAATGAGACTGGCCAGAACCAGGCAAAGAATTAATCTAATTGTTTTCAACATAGGTTTTGAAGCCGGAAATACTGTCACCAAGTAAACTCTCGATACTATTACCTAAGATATTCCCAAGGCCTTCTAGTTCAAATTGTAAAAAAAATCCGTTGTTTTCCCGGACGAAATTTCCGCTCAGGTCCGTGTTATCAACCCATCGGCGGGCAATGAGTCTGAGATCCCAGCAACAGCTACTGTATTCCAGGCCGACGATGGCTTCCAGGTTTCGCTTGTTGGTATGGTCATAGTTCCAGCGGCCAATCAGACCGATACTGTCGGAAACAGGCCACAGGGCCGAAATATCAGTTTGCTTGATTATTCCGGGTATATTCACGCTATCGCGGTAGCGATAGCTGAAATTCAGGACCTGATTTATATCAGATTGATAGCGGAATTGAAAACTGCCTGAATCGAATTGCCTGTCATGTGGGTCCCACTCCTGAAACAGGGCAAGCCGCCAGTTCTCGTTCAACTGATAGCTGAATTCACTGGCAAAGGTTGAACTGCTTTGCTGCTGCGTGCTGGCTGCTGGCATCAGGGAAACGCGGCGGTCTTCAAAATAGAGGATCTGACCAAGACTCAGGCGTACCTTTTCCAGACCGTCTGAATCGAGGAAACGGGAGCTTAGGGCCAGCGTGAGTTGATTGGCATCACCTATTCGGTCACGGCCACTGAAACGGTTATCACGAAAAAGCTGCCTGTATCCGGAACTCAGATTGGCTGTATCGAACAGGGGTATGGTGTCCTGATTGTCATAACCGCGGTACAGATAATAGAGTCTGGGCTCAAGCGTCTGGGTGAATGCCTGATCCCGGAAGGTGAGGGGACGTTCAAATATCAGGCCAGCGTCCAGCTCTGCACCGGGGATGCCGCGATCCATCCGATCCGGGCTTCCAAGTGCCTGCTGCTCAAGCTGATAGGCGGTATAGTCATAGCCGAGCTCTGGCGCCAGGTAAGCACCTGGACTTTGCCAGCGCCAGCTCAGGCGGGGTTGCAGGGAGAAGCGCTGGCCAGTGACGAGAAGGCCATTGTCGATCTGGGCAGGCGTGAGCAGGGCTTCATTAAGCTGACGGTCAAAATAAACATATTCAGCCTGCAGCGCATAGGCCGGACCATTATTGAAGTCACCCAGATAATTCAGGTTGATCCGGGGAAGACTGGCGTAGGGCTTGCTCAGATCGCTGAGACTGGGGTCAATCTGCTGAAAGCTTTGCAGAGACGCCTTTAACTGCAGGTCCTGCCCATGGTAATCAAGTTCACCGTGCCGATAGAGGTAACTGCGGGTGGTATCCGTCAGACCGGTGTTGCCAAAGTCCTGGTAGTAGTCAAAATCACTGATGGCTGAAAAGTCCGCCCTGGCACTCCATTGGCGGGTGAATGCCGCAGAGCCAAGATAATTCAGTTGCCAGCGTCTTGCCTGCGGCGGACTCTCCGAGCCCGGCAGGCCCGCCGTCGCCGTATCATACTGGGCATCATCATGCAGATAGCTCAACTGCAGTTCGTTGCTGGAACTGCTGCCAAGATGCCTGCCCTCAAGACTCATCATCAGACCGCGCTCCGACATCAGACGCGGGGTCAGTGTGGCATCGTAATTGGGTGCCAGATTGAAATAATAGGGTTGGGCATAATCAAAACCACCTTCCCGAGTTGAACCGACACTTGGATACAGAAGCCCCGAACTACGCTCATCATTAATCGGAAAACTGAGGTAGGGCGTATAGAAAACGGGAATGTTCTTGACCCTCAGGACAATGCTCCTGCCGGTGCCGCGACCGGTATTCTGATCAAGTTCAATCTGATTGCCGACCAGCAGCCAGGTATCGTCACCAGGTTCGCAGACGGTGTAGCTGCCCTGCGTGATGAGCAGGCGCTTGTCAGCGTTATTGAAGCTCAGCAATTCAGCATTCCCTCTGGCGGCAAGTTCATGCAGCACGTAGGAAGTGTTCTGTAATTGGGAACTGGCACTGAGGGTATTCACTGTTGCTGAGGTGGCACCGATACTGAGACCGGCCTGACGCAATCTGATGTTGCCACTCAACTCAACAATGCCGGCCAGCTTGTCATAGATGCCCTGTTCAGCCTGTAGCCAGATATCGGCAAAACGGATATCGATACTGCCAGTAATAAGCGCTTCCTGGGTGTTGCCATCAAAGCGGCCACTGGCTGCTTCAATCAGCAGACTGCCATCAGTAATCGGAGGAGGGAGTTCAGGATTCAGATACAGGCCACAGCAGGCCTCCGGGACTGAGTCGCGCAAAGTATCATCAAGTTCGCTCAGGGGGACCCAGTTTTCAGTGGCAACGTCAGGTGGTGCTGAGTCCCCAGCAAGGTCTTGTGCAAACAGAAGCTCCGGACAGATTAAGGCAAAAAGTGCCGCTAAAAAAATGACAGAATGGATTGTTTTGAAAGGGAAAAGATGCCTCTTGTCTGTGCAGGTCACTTCTAAAATCCGGGTTGTAAAGGCATAATGGATTGTAATTACTCTTCATAGTCTTAACAAGGGAAGCACCGTACCGCATGAGCTCCAGCTCGACTTACGACGATTACGCCAGTCGTGCCGATGCCTTGCAGATGTGGTTTCGGCAGATACTTCCCAGCCTGCCCTCAGCACGCACTAATGACAAATATACGGTCACCCTTATCAAGGGCGATGCCAGTTTCAGACGATATTTCAGGGCCTCTGCCGGGCAGAGCAGTTTTATACTGGTTGATGCTCCGCCACAAAAAGAGAACAGCAAACCCTTTATCGAGGTAACGAAACTCTATCAGCAGGCGGGCGTGCAGGTGCCTGCCATCCATGCAGCAAATCTGGAGCAGGGCTTTTTATGTCTGAGTGATTTTGGTGACACCTTGTTGTGGGAACCGCTCAACAGATCCCTGCTGACTGACAGTGACTTTTCCAGATCAGGGCAGCTTTATCAGTTGGCTTTTGAACAACTACATAAAATTCAGGCGATTCCTACGGCAGGCAGATTGCCGGTTTTTTCCGAGCAGCTGATGCGTGACGAATTGTCACTATTCAGGCACTGGTTCTGCGAAAAGCTGCTTGGACTGAAGCTGAATGACAGGGACGAAAAGATCCTGACACAAGCCTTTACCAACCTGGTCGAGATGGCACAAAGACAGACTCAGGTGAGCGTACACAGGGATTATCATTCCAGAAACCTGATGATTCTGAAGGAAGGTGGACTGGGGGTAATAGATTATCAGGATGCTGTGATTGGTCCGATAAGCTACGATCTAGTCTCACTGCTCAAGGATTGTTATATCGCCTGGCCACGTGAGCAGGTGCTGCACTGGCTGTCGGAATTTTTTCATGCCTCGCCCCATCCTGCTGTTGCGCGAATGAGTGCTGCAGAAATCCTCAGTTATTTTGATCTGATGGGAGCACAACGACACCTCAAGGCCATCGGAATTTTTTCCAGACTGTTCCTGCGTGATCAGAAGATAAACTATCTGGGGGATATCCCCAGAACCCTGAATTATCTGATTCAGCTACAGGGAGAATATGAAGCGCTTGATCCTTTTCTGGACTGGCTGGGTGCTGAAATCATGCTGGACATTGAAGATAAAATCATTTCGGCGATCAGTGCGGAGCCCGCCCATTGAAAGCCATGATTCTGGCAGCAGGCAAGGGGGAGAGAATGCAGCCCCTGACCCGGCATACCCCTAAACCCCTGTTGCCTGCAGGGGGCAAAGCACTTATCCAGTATCATGTCGAGAAGCTGGCTGCAGCCGCCTGTGAGGAGATCATCATCAATCATGCCTGGC